>JAYVAQ010000049.1:0-2273 GCA_043750875.1 Rhodanobacteraceae bacterium | reverse complement strand
ATCGCCAAGCACTTTAATAGCAACAACAAAACGCCCTCACTTCGAAAGATCTGAGGGCGCTTTTGCTTTTAAACTTGGGCCAGAGCTGAGCGAATTTCGAATTTCGCCGTAAACCCTCCGCCTTTTTCAATACAATACCCGTCCGCCCCAGCCAAGGCTAAATGCGCGTGCGATCGTCCGGCGTAAAGTGTGTCAACGAACCGTCGCCGTAGGAGCGAATTACTTCGGAAATAACGATGTGATAGCCCTCGTACCATTTTGCGTATTGGCGCTTGGCCTCTTGATGCGCGGGGTGCGTGGCGAAGGTTTTCAAAGTATCTAAGTCGCGCCAGTAATAGGTTGCATTTCTTTGGCTGCTATTTGTGGCTTGCCAAGACTCGCTTCCTAGAAAACCTGGCAGTGATTTAGCGACGGTGTCAATGATTGCATTGAGCCGATGAAACTCAACATCATATTGGCCTGGGGTATAGATAAAGCTTGCGATGAACATCTGTGACCTGTAACTGGTGGAATGTAAAATTGGAGTGGCGCACGTTGCGATGCGGACGGCATAGTTAAAGGCGCGGGCAAGCTTTCACCTCCGGTGGGTCCGTTGGAATCGTGCTGGAATCAAACATCCAGCAGATATCCAATACCGATGTCAACGCCAGTCAAATTTGACCCCCCTAGCGGAACGCGTCAATACCTTTGAGACTAAATTTCATTTAGTTGATTGTAGTTTTACCTGCTGAGTTGATTTGTATGTTGTTGGAAGGCTTGCTGCAAATTTCATTGTTATGAGTAGGCGTTGGTAGGCTGACGACAGAGATCGGCAACGGATTGATTGACGCCTTCGTAGGTGGCGCTTTGGCAATTGGCGGGCCATTGACGAAGCGTTCGGGATGCGCGGTGTAGGCGGCGTCAAGCGCGCGTTGTTTGACAGCATTGACCGTATCCGCGCGGCCATGAAAAACGTCAGCAGGAATGTGGCCATTCAAACCACTGTGGTGGTGTTCGTCGTTGTACCTGCGGGGGAACGGTGTCGCCGCTAGGCACCCCAGAGCCAAAAGATATTGCACGCTAGTAGCGCAGACCTCGAATGGCGCATGGTTCAAATCGTTGAAGTATTTTGGGTAGCAGGGCTGCGTCTTCAGGGTCTTAAAGTGCGCTTCTGAAAACGGGTTATCGTTGCTGACTCCTGGCCGTGAATGGCTGATGTCGATCTTTAATTCTGTTAGCAAACTCATAAAATTGACTGCCGTCATAGGTGCGCCGCGATCTTGATGCACAGTCAAGCTGTGGGCAGCGATTTCATGATGTGCAACCGCCGTTCCTATGAATCGTTGTGCCAACACCGCATTCTCCGTTTCAGCGATCATCCAGCCGACAATGTAGCGGCTGTAAAGATCAATCACGACGTATAAGTACAACCATTTTCCGCGCGTTTTGAGTGCCAGTTTGGTGATATCCCAGCTCCAGACTTGATTCGGGCCTGTTGCCGTCAATCTAGGCACAGCATGGGTTTGTGCGGGTCGAATCGGGCGTCGTTCGCGCTGTTCGCCGACGGCTTTCAGAACACGCTGCATGGTGCGAACCGAGGCGAGGTAAATGCCTTCGTCGAGCAACGAATGATAGGTGTGCATGGGCGTTTGGTCGCAAAACCGTGAGCTATGCAAAGCTTCTAAAATCGCCTCGCGCACAGTTTCCGGCACGCGCCGATGCGAGGCCTGCCGCACGCTGCAACGCTCGCCTTTGGGTTGCCGCAAGCGATAGGCGGTGGCGGGGGAAAGGCCGAGCGCATCACAAGCGCGGCGCAGCGGCAGCTTCGACGCGTTGATGAGTGTGTGCATTACTGCGCGTCGGGCTGCATCGTAGTGAACAACGCCTGCACTTTTTTTTGGAGTTCCACCAAACCAACCACGATGGCGAGTTCTTTTTTTAGTGCGAGCACTTGCTTGTCTAGCAAGACAATCTTGGCGTCGCGGGCATCCAATTTTGGCGCAGGGCCCGGTTTGCGCGCGCTCAGGCCAGACTGAATCGAGCTAGACAACTGCGTGCGCCAATCTCTGACTTGCGTATGGTAGACCCCTTCGGTACGAAGCAGGGCACCGAGCTTTCCGGGCTCGCAAGCGTCGGCAGCGCGTACGATACGAAGCTTCTCGGCAGCGCTAAACGCCCGCCGACCCTAGGTGCGCGGGGCTTTAATTTCATTGGTTTGAACCGGTGGAACGGGTGGGTTGCGTAATGGTTTTGGCATGAAAAATCCTAAGAGCCGCCCTGAAAATGAGTGTCAA
>JAYVAQ010000048.1:0-9539 GCA_043750875.1 Rhodanobacteraceae bacterium | reverse complement strand
ATCGCCAAGCACTTTAATAGCAACAACAAAACGCCCTCACTTCGAAAGATCTGAGGGCGCTTTTGCTTTTAAACTTGGGCCAGAGCTGAGCGAATTTCGTTGCTGCTTTGAGCGCAGAGTTCCTCCGCATCTCAACAATCCAAAGTGAAAACATATGGAAACTACCTACTGCGCGCTTGTGGTTGCGATTGAGTTTTCAGCTCCAGATTTGGCTGTAAAGCCCAGACCGAACATCTATTTTGATCGCGCATTGGCGCAACCTCTGGCAAATCAACTTGCCTTTGAACTTGGCAAGCATTTGCCCAGCTTAGAAGGGCTTGGTTTGGTGTGGATGGCGGCTTGTTACGACCAGGCGCAAATTTTACGCCCTGAACTACCTGTGCATGCAGCACTGTTGTCGCTGTATAAGGCTGGTATGCAGCATGCGTCCTTAGAGCATAGTCACAGTAACGCCGCTCAGGTGATGACGCTGCAAGCTTTGCGAGGAGACGCGCCTTCGCCTGCCCTAAAAGTGGACGAGCTGTTGCTTGGCGGAGCAATGGTGATGCTGCCTTTGGCGATCGTCGGCACAGCGGATTCCGTCAATCAGGCGCGCGCTATTTTAGAAGAAAAGCTGCTCGACAGCGGCATGGCGGATGCGCGTACAGCGTTAATGCTCAACCAAGCCTTAGGCTGCAACGCTGAGCATGCTCGATTGATGACTTTAGATGATTTGGCCGCAATGTGTGCAGTCCAGCTGGAAAACGCAGGTTTAGTACCGGTTTGGGAGATATTAGAAGCGGCAATTTTTCGACCGAGAATAGAGATAGCAACACAAATTGGCTGCGCCGCGATCTTGCTGCGTAACGGTACACTCAGCATTGAAACGACTGGTCTTGGAAATCTATCGGTAGCTGAATACAGTGATCAGGTTTTGCAAGCGCGCCAAGCGAATGCGGTGTTGCGTGCACACGGCATTTTTCCCCAGGAGCGATTTAAAGCTGGTGGAACGCTAGAACTAGCGGAAAGCTTTTGGGTAGATTGGTTGGTCGACAAATCAGTTAGCGAGATCAAAATTATTAGCGATGCACGACTGGGCATAGTGATGTATCAATTACATGATTCACATGGCGCGCTCGTTGGCCAGGCCTATCCGCGATCTGCGTCAGCGCATCGAGATGTTTTGCAAAGATTCTCTGACCAAAACCTGCGTATTTGCGAGCTTTGAACATCGCGACTGATTGCGCCAAACATTTTCCACATGTTGGCCTAGGAATTTAAACCACTACCAACCAGGCTAGTCGTATGATCGCCGGTTTGAGTCTAAGGCCGTGCCATGCCCAATTTTATTCGAATGCTTGACTTGGACCTTCAGGGTAAGCGCGTGCTTATCCGAGAAGATCTAAATGTGCCGATTGCGATAGATGCTAACGGAAAAGCGCAGATCACGGCCAGCCAGCGGCTAGAAGCGGCGATTCCGACGCTGCGGCTGGCGTTAGAAAAAGGTGCGACGGTCATTGTGATGAGTCACTTGGGGCGCCCAAAAGAAGGCGTGTTTGAAGCATCCGAATCCTTGAGCCCGGTGGCGGACTGGCTGAGCCAACACTTGGGTTTTGCGGTGGTGTTAATCCGGGACTATTTGGATGGTGTTGAGGTGCCGCCGGGTAGTTTGGTGCTGTTGGAAAATGTACGAATGAATGTTGGTGAAGGCAAGGATAATGAGGACTTAAGTCGCAGATATGCGGCGCTCTGCGATGTCTTTGTGATGGACGCCTTTGGCACCGCGCACCGCGCCCAGGCAAGCACTCACGGGGTGGCTCGCTTTGCCAAGATCGCTTGCGCTGGGCCGCTATTAACGGCGGAACTGGACGCGCTGAGTTTGGCGCTGGAAAATCCCAAGCGGCCGCTGTTGGCCATCGTTGCGGGAAGCAAAGTATCTAGCAAGTTGGAGCTGCTAAGCGCCTTGGTGGAAAAAGTTGATCAGCTGATCGTCGGCGGTGGAATTGCCAATACTTTTCTTGCAGCAAGTGGTTTTGCTGTGGGTAAATCACTGCATGAGCCAGATCTCGTGCAAACCGCGCGCGAGATTATGGCAAAGGCCAGAGCACGCGGCGCAACAATTCCGTTGCCGCTGGATGTCACCAGCGCCGCTGAATTTAGCGCGAGCGCACAGGCCAACATTGAAAGCATCGACAGCATTGATGCGAACGAAATGATTCTGGACATTGGACCCAAAACGGCGGCGCATTACGCTGAACTCATTGCTAAGGCGGGTACCGTGGTTTGGAATGGGCCAGTCGGTGTATTTGAGTTTGACAATTTCGCCGCTGGTACCCGAGCCATTGCGCTAGCGATTGCGAGTAGCGGAGCATTTTCAATAGCCGGTGGCGGCGATACGCTGGCCGCCATCGAGAAGTTTGGTGTAGACGGTAAAATTAGCTATGTGTCCACCGGTGGTGGCGCATTTTTGGAATTTCTAGAAGGTAAGACGTTACCGGCGGTGAAAATTTTGGCACAGCGAGCAGCTGAAGCGATGTCGACGCAAACTTAGGCGAATGCCGTTACTCCAAAGCTATAATGACGGCCGCGCGCTGCGAATGCCACGTGATCGGAATGACGAAAGCACGAATGTCTTTCGGCAAGCGCACGGTTTCCAACGCGCCAGCGATCACTACCGGCACCGAAATCATAAATTCCGAGCCAAATTCCGCGCGTGCATTGCCGGCTATGGTGTTGGCAATTTCACCGACTAGATCTAACCGCATATCGTGGGTGACATCGCGTTCACCCATGTTGATCAGCACGCTGCGCAACATATTGGTTGGCGCAGTGAAATACACCACGCCTTTGCGGCCACCAGAAATACCAATGATGCCGGTCATATCGTAAGCCAGTGTTTCATTGGTTTCGGACAAATACGGCGTGCCTACTTCCGCCGACAAGCGCGTTACTTGCACAAAGTAGCGGGTTGCGCCTTCAATAAAAACTTTAAGTTTAGACTCATCCATGGCCGTGGCCCGCCTCCTGAGCACCGCGAATTAGTTCTTTCATGGCTTCGTTCAATTCCCGATCACTGAATGGTTTGCACAGAAACCCGTGTGCGCCTTGCTTGAGCGCTTCAATCGCCGTGGCTTTATCTGCCAATGCTGAAATCACCAGCACTAAAGAGTCATTGCGCAGTTTGAGGACTTCCCGGATGCACTGAATGCCGTCCATTTCCGGCATGGTGATATCCATCGTCACCAGCTCTGGGCGAAACTTCGCAAACATACTGACCGCTTCACGGCCATTCTTTGCGGTTCCGACAACCTCGACGTTGGCGATGTGGATCGTCCGCGAAATTTTATTGCGGATGACGTTGGAATCGTCAACGACCAGTAATTTCATACCCATGACATGCTAGCCTTTTCTTATAAAGAACTTATTTTTGGCGAAAGTAGCTTCTAAACCTGTGGCAAGATGAGTTTGAACTGCGTGCCTTTGTTCGCAGCGGTGCCCAGCCGAATCTGGCCTTTGACTGCCTGCACGCGATCGCGCACTAAGTTCAAGCCCACGCCACGTCCGGCATCTTCCGTTACTTGGTTCGCGGTGGAAAAATCCGGCTCAAAAATTAAGGTAAGTAGCTGTTTGCTATCCCATTTTTGCGCTTCTTCCGGTGTCAAACGGCCTTTTTTAATCGCAGTGGCGCGCAGTTTTTCCGAATTAATGCCGGCGCCGTCGTCACGGAAAGTAAGTTCATAACCGGCCGCAGTGGTGGCGAAACTGGCAACCAAGGTGCCGCGCTCGGGCTTACCTAGCGCTTTACGCTGCTCAGGCTGTTCAATTCCGTGTACGACTGAGTTGCGTACAAACTGCACCAGCGCATCGTTGATTAAGCGCACATAGCCGGGTGGCACCTTGCCAGGTTCCAAACCTTCGCCGACGAAACGCGCTTGCTTGCCGCCCCGACGTGCCAAGCTTTCGGTAAATTCTTTGAGTGGCTCAATAAACGGCGCAGGCGCCGAAGAGACATTACGCTGCTGTGCGTTGCTGTCATCTTCATCTTCGTCGCCCATCGCACTGCGCACTTGGCTTAGGCGGTTGAGCAAAATGCGCACCGAATCAAGCTGGGTAAACAGCTCTTCCAGCTTAATCGTAAAGGGCAGGAAGTCGTTACCCGTGAGCGAGCCTTTGGCGCGCAAGTCGGTCAGGATCGACTCCAAATCATGCGCCGCCGCTTGGAAGCTCTTCAAGCCCAGCGCCGCACTCTCGCCCTTGATCGAGTGAATCCAGCCGAACATCTGATGCACTTTGTCTTTAAACTCGATCGGCGAGGAGCTCTGGCGCCGCAACGCTTCATTGACACGCTCTAAGGATTCCTGCGCACGCTGCATAAAGCCACGCAGCACTCTGGGTTCAACGTGCAGCAACTCAACCAACATGTCCATCTGCGCTTGTGTGCGCTCCTGGCTTTCGCGAAGTTCTTGCTCCAACAGCACGCGCTTACTGATATCGCTCACCGTCACCAGCAAATGCGACAACTTGCCTGCAACAAACACGCGTTTGAAGCGAAAACCCAAAAATTTCGTCTCAAAAGCACCTTGACCATCGTCAAAATTAAGCTCGACTACATCCAGCGGATTCAAATCTTGCACCAGCCGCTCATTGACGCGTTCGCCAAACAGTAATTCCAGATAGTCCTTCGCGGTACGCGCGATTTTTTCCGGCACCAAGTTGCGCATAATGTCGAAGAAGTTTTCACCGGCAATGGCATCGCGGCTAAACATGCGCAACAACGCTTTGGAATGCTGCTCACCAATTTCAAAGTCTTTGTTCAATAAAAATAGGCCGTCACCGACCGCCGACAGAATGTTTTCCGCTTCCTGCTTGCTGCGCATGACCGAGGCTTCATGAATGCCAATGTCTTTGATTAACTTGCGCAGCGCCCAAGCCAGCGTGGCACCGGCAAGCGCAATCATTCCCGAAACCAGCCATTTCCAAATACCGGGCGTGGCAATTGCCGCCAAGCAAAAGGCCAGAACCAAAAGCGCACCAACAATGAAACCAGATGTCGCTAAAAAGCGCTGTTGCGGACTGAGTTTTTCCAACATCGGCATTCCCTTGTGACGAAGAAACAATTACCCCGGCGGTCCCGGAAGCCCGCTATTCTTGCGCAAAGCGAGGCGTTTGTGCGCGTTGTGATCAAAATTGTCAAAAAATCGTGCGGTTCGATGACTTCTGGCAGTTTCCTTTATTTCTCAGTCCAAAATTAATGGTGCTTCATGCCTAGCCATACACTCTATCCAGCCATTGAACCTTACCGCATCGGCACGCTGGCGGTATCACCGGTGCACACACTTTACTTTGAGGAGTGTGGCAATCCTGGTGGCAAGCCGGTGGTATTTTTGCACGGCGGTCCAGGCAGCGGCTGCTCAACAAAATCCCGCCAGTTTTTTGATCCGGAGCGTTATCGGATTGTCTTATTCGATCAACGCGGTGCAGGGCGATCAACGCCACATGCCGAGCTGCATGAAAACACCACGCCGCATCTGGTGCGCGACTTAGAACAGCTGCGTGTGCATTTAGGAATTGAACGCTGGCAAGTCTTTGGCGGATCATGGGGCTCAACGTTTGCGCTGAGCTACGCGCAAGCACACCCGGAACGCGTGACCGAATTGGTATTGCGCGGTATTTTCATGCTGCGCCGGTGGGAGCTTGAGTGGTTTTATCAAAAAGGTTGCGATGCTTTATTTCCGGACGCCTGGGAGCACTTCCTCGCCGCAATTCCAGTGGCGGAGCGTGGGGATTTGATGAGTGCCTATTACCGCCGACTCACCAGCCCAGACAAAACCGTGCAACTTGCGGCGGCGCAGGCTTGGAGCGTGTGGGAGGGTTCGACCAGTTTTCTGTTGACCGATCCAGCGTATGTGGCACTTACCGAATCTCCAGAGTTTGCGCTCGCTTTCGCCCGTATCGAAGCACACTATTTTGTCCACGGCGGTTTTTTTGAGCGCGATGACCAATTACTCGCGAACGTTGATAAAATTCGCGACATTCCGTGTGTGATCGTGCAAGGCCGATATGACGTCGTTTGCCCAATGCGCTCAGCGTGGGATCTGCATCGCGCATGGCCACAGGCAGAACTAATCGTGATCGCTGATGCTGGGCATTCGGCCATGGAGTCTGGAATTACGAGTGCATTAGTGGCGGCTACGGATCGCTTTGCCTATGCATAAGACCGCAGCACCGAATGGTTTCGCACGCATCAGTACCGCGTTGTTCGTATTGCTCAGTGTTGCATCAATGGCGGCTATTTGGTCAATATTGAGCCTTATTTCCGGTGGCTTCGGTGGTTATATGGCACTGATTGTCGCGCTGTGTATTGTTTTGATGCTGCACAGTTTTGGCTATCGCCCTGGTTTTATGCGGGCGCTGGCTGCGAGTTTGCTAATGAGTTTGAGTGTCATTTATCAAGCCTATCTTTTTGCTGCGGGTACGATCGCTGGTGAAATGGGTTTTACCTTAGGCGAGAGCGTGAACATGATCGGGCCAGATTTGGCTTATGCGTTGATTCGTGCGCACGTGACCCAAATCGAGCTAGTGTGCTATGGCTTATCTTTGTTGATGGCGTTTGTTTTGGGCTGGGTATTGGGGCGAGCAAAACATTAATCGCTGATGTTTGTTTGCCTCGATAATCATGTAAGCCAAATTTACACCGTTGTAAAAAACTCTAGTTATGGATTTCTATGTTGGTCGGAATTGACTTAGGTACCACCCACTCGCTGATCGGGCAGTTTACTGACGCTGGGCCAGTACTATTTAAGAATGCGCTCGGCGATTTTTTAACTCCGTCCGTGGTTAGCGTCGACGCTGCAGGTACAGTGTATGTGGGTGCCGCAGCGCGCGAGCGCTTGAGTAGCGATCCAGAGAACACCGTCGCGGCATTTAAGCGCACGATGGGCACAGCGCGCGAAACCGTACTAGGCGGTAAACGGTTTCGCCCAGAAGAATTGTCCGCACTGGTGTTAAAAAGTTTGATCGCCGACGCAGAAATCAGTACTGGCGAAAAAGTAACCGAAGCGGTCATTAGCGTACCCGCATATTTTTCTGATGCGCAGCGCAAAGCCACGCGCAGCGCTGGGGAATTGGCGGGTATTAAAGTTGAGCGGCTGATCAATGAGCCAACAGCTGCCGCGCTGGCCTACGGATTGTCGGCGCGCAAAGACGGTTCTAGCTTTGTCGTCTTCGATTTGGGCGGCGGCACGTTTGATGTATCCATTTTAGAAATGTTCGATGGCGTCATGGAAGTGCATGCAACGGCAGGAGACAACTATTTGGGTGGTGAGGATTTCCTAGAAGTACTCGAACGTGCGTGTTTGAGCGATCTAAAAATTGACCCGGCAAGCCTGAGTGCGCCTGCGCGCGGCTTGTTACGGGCACGATTGGAGCGCGCAAAAGTGCAACTTTCCGGTACCCACGAGGTGCGTGTAGATGTTGAAGCCGTTGGCGCAGCAATGGCGTGGAGCATTACGGAAACGCGCTTTGCCGAACTTTGCCAACCACTGATCGCAAGAATTCGCGCGCCTATTGAGCGTGCCATGCGCGATGCCAAATTAGGCCCGGATGCCTTGGAAGAAATCATTCTCGTCGGTGGTGCCTCGCGCATGCCGATGGTGCCGCGCTTGGTGGCACGTATGTTTGGGCGCCTGCCCTTGCGCCACATCAATCCAGATCAGGTGATCGGTTTAGGTGCTGCTGTGGTCGCGGGAATGAAAGCGCGTCACGAGAATTTCAAAGAAGTGGTTTTGACCGATGTGTGCCCCTACACCTTGGGCGTAGGCGTCAGTGAAACCGACGCAGGGGGCCGCCAGATCGACGGCATTTTTTCACCAATAATCGAGCGCAACAGCACTGTGCCTGTCAGCAAAGTACAAAGTTACAGCCCGATCGTGGATTTTCAAACGCAGCTCAACCTAAAAATCTTTCAGGGCGAGTCGCCGCGGGTAGTCAACAATATTGCGTTGGGTGAATTGCAAGTGGCGTTGCCGAAGCTAAAAGCCAGCGAAAATGCGGTTGATGTACGTTTTACCTATGATGTGAACGGGTTATTGCAGGTAGAAGCGCTAGTGAAATCCAGCAACAAGCGTTTTGAATTGGTGATTCAACAAAACCCTGGCCTTTTAACCGACGCGGAAATTCGCGCGCGCTTGGCAGAGCTATCCGCGCTAAAAGTACACCCACGCGAAGCCCAAGCAAACACCGCGTTGATCGCGCGCGCCGAGCGCCTGTACAGCGAGTTTTTAGCCGAGCGCGAGCTTATCAAGGCGCATTTGACCGGCTTTATGGCCAAATTAGAATCGCAAGATTTGGTTCTAATCAGCCGTGCTAGAGTCGAATTTCAGGGGTTTTTGGATTCGCTCGAACAAGCGTTGGGCTAAAGCGCAGCGTCAAATCTCCTCGCTTAGAAAACAAAAAAGCCCAGATCACTCTGGGCTTTTTTGCTTTTCAAACTTTGCGATTGCTTATTTGTCTTTGACTTCAGTGAACTCGGCGTCCATCACATCGTCTTTTGGCGCTTCAGGTGCAGCACCTTCTGGGCCAGCGCCGCCTTCGGCTTTGGCGCGTGTTTGCGCCAATAGGCTTTGTGCGACTTCCATCAGTGCTTGCGACTTGGCTTCAATTTGGACCTTGTTATCCGATTTGACCGCAGCTTCTGCTTCTGCCAAGGCTTGTTCGATTTTGGCGATTTGCGCGCCGTCGGTACCGGAACCGCCGTCTTTTAACGCTTGCTTGGTGCTGTGGATCAAGCCTTCCGCTTGGTTACGTGCTTGCACCAACTCGTGGAATTTTTTGTCTTCCTCTTTATTGGCTTCGGCGTCGCGCACCATCTGTTGAATTTCGGCTTCAGACAAACCTGAATTCGCCTTGATCTCAATCTTTTGCTCTTTACCGGTTTTCTTGTCTTTTGCTTGCACGTGCATGATGCCGTTGGCGTCGATATCAAACGTCACTTCGACTTGCGGCATACCACGCGGTGCGGCTTCGATACCGGCCAAATCAAACTTCGCCAATGACTTATTGAACTTCGCCTGCTCGCGCTCGCCCTGCAACACGTGCACGGTTACCGCGCTTTGATTGTCTTCGGCGGTCGAGAACACTTGGCTTTGCTTGGTTGGGATGGTGGTGTTCTTTTCGATCAACTTGGTAAATACGCCACCCATGGTTTCGATGCCCAAAGACAGCGGGGTAACGTCAAGTAACAACACATCTTTAACGGTACCGCTCAGCACGCCGGCTTGAATCGCGGCGCCCACGGCAACGGCTTCATCAGGATTGACGTCTTTACGTGGCTCTTTGCCGAAGAACTCTTTCACCGCTTCTTGCACTTTCGGCATGCGCGTCATACCGCCGACCAAAATCACTTCGGTCACTTCATTGGCGCGTAAATTCGCATCTTTCAAGGCTGTGCGGCAAGGCTCAATGGTTTTGGCAACCAAATCTGCCACTAAGCCTTCCAGCTTGGCGCGCGTCAGTTTGATGTTCATGTGCTTCGGGCCGTTAGCATCCATCGTTATGTAAGG
>JAYVAQ010000047.1:0-3442 GCA_043750875.1 Rhodanobacteraceae bacterium | reverse complement strand
TCAGTTTCCGATTCAATTGTATGGCTTCGGCGCATGCGAGGAAATTCCGTTGAACTACACAGTCGCAATTAACTTTCCAGGCAGTTGTTCGCCATCGAATTTGCCAAGTAATTGCAACGATAAGCTGCTATTTGACCTAACTGCCGGCCCAATTCAGCCTGGAAATCTTGAAAGTTGCGAGTTTGAAACGATAGGCAATGCGAACCCTGATTTACGTGCAATTGGCTTGTTTTCAGAGATCACACGCCCGGCTCCAGATGATCGTTTGCTGTTAGACATTAACCCTGAAAACGATTCGCTTAGACTTGTATTGGTTGACCCGTTTGAAGTACCCACAATATCCTGGCTTGGCCTAGTCGGACTAATTTTTGGCGTTGTGCTCGTCGCCCGCCGAACAATCTGAGCAAACCAATGAATAAATCTTTGAAAACATTGGTCGCCACGTTATTGGCCCTGCCCTTTGCCGCATCCGCAGATTGGAACCTAGTCATCGCGCCTGCCAACGTACAGACAGAATTGTCGGCACCGGGCATCCTTGAAATGCGCGTGACCAACACTGGCACGGATGCAAGCCCAGCAATGGACTTGCAAGCAGGCACGATCGTGCCATTGCTAGCGGACTATCAAATCAATCTCGTCAGCGGCAACTGCGGCCCGTGGCGTGATGGTTCCGTGGTGATCGGCTTCCCGTTTGTACTTTCTGTTGCGCGTGTTGCGATTCCTGTGATTGCACCCGGCGACAACGTGCGGTGCCACTACCGCTTTGACGCCATGCGTGCCGACAGCAGAAACTTTCGGCTCAGTTTTGCGCCCATTGACCGGCCAAATGCAGCCAACGGTTTGATCCATATTGGCGCGTTGACAGACTTGGGCGCGACCGCAAATCTGCTCAGCAGCCGTTTTGAAAATGGCAGTACGGTCAATCGTTACCGTATCAATGTTCATAACTCAGGGCCTAATTCTGTCGCGGAATATGGCTTCGGCACATGCACAAGCCCGCCGATCGGCTTTGCTATTCGCTTCGATTTCCCAGGTGCTTGCCCGGAGTCAAACGCCGGTCCTGCGTGTTTCATGTCTGGATTCGGCATTACGGCGGGCGCATTACCAGCGAATCAGAGCGCAAATTGCGAAATTGAAACCATTGGCCCGAAAAACCCCGGCCTAGACGTGCTTAGGTTGTTAGACGATCAAATTGGTCGCAGCGATGGCCGACAACTGTTAGACATCAACCCTAACAATAATGCTGTTCGCATAGTCGCTGGTGCTGCGCAGGTTCAAGTTCCCACAGTGTCTTGGCTTGGCCTAGTCGCGCTCATTTTTGGCGTCGTGCTAGTTGCGCAAAATCGCGATTTTGTTTCAAAAAGCTAATCGTAGTTGGGGTGCATACCAACTACTGCGGCGAATCTGCTTTATGAGGCGCCTTCAACCCACGCGCAATCGCCAAGCCCATCTACCAGCAATCTGTTACTTACGTCGGCGCGGAATCGCAACTGGTTTGGCGGGCTCATGCGCCTTGAGTGCCTGATCACCCGTCACGATTTTGACGTCGTAGCCAGCCTTAGAATAGTAGTCAGCAACATCTTTAATCGTTGCATCACCCAAAGTGATTCCACACGAAGCAAGTTTGGGCCAACTATCCGCCAACACCCGCAAATTATCGACGCCCCAAAGTTCTGATTGTGCGGTAAAGGCCGCCCATGGCGAATTTTCGTTTGCCGCTCGACGCAAATAGTCTGCCAAACTGCAGGCAAGCGCAAATCGGTTGCTGCTTGCTTGTGCAATATGGTTTCCCGTTTCAATTAAAGTCGCAAGCGGCAACACAAAAAGAGCTCGCTTCTCGCCTTCAGCCTTGAGCAAAACATCTATTCGCGTATGGTTCCACTGATCACTACTTGGGCCGGCGGTTTCTTTTCCTGGCACTTGCAACCAACAGCAAAGTACGGACGTATCCAAAATCAGCACGCGTTTACGCATTGGTAGTGTCCCCATGCGAAGGAACAACCTGCATCGGCGCGCTTTCCTGTTGCTGCGACAAACTATGTTCGATCAATCCCTGCGTTGAAAGACGCCCCAGTTGCCCCTGAGCCAATAATTTCGGTAGCTGCGTTACATCTTCAAGTAGCGTCAGCACGCTATGTCCGTCCGTTGCGTCGCGGTTTGCCACGGTGATAAAGGGCACCATTTCCGTACCCATCGCATCAAGCATCGCCGGATTGTGGGTGGTTACCAATACGTCAACGCCGCGCTTGAGGCTAAGTTCCTGCAACATATCCAAAAGCAATTTCGCACGCGATGGGTGCAAGCCATTGTCAACTTCTTCAATTACCAAAAGGCTGCCTTTTGGGCGAGTTTGCAGCGCGGTCAAAATTGCAATGAAGCGCAAAGTACCGTCGGACATGCCGCGCGCATCTACCGTGGTCGCTGGACTGGGCGCATGCATATTTTCATCTAGCCATTGTTCTTCACAATAAAGCATAGCGTCAGCTTGAAATTTGCCTACTTTTTCAGCGTAAACACGCTTGATATCTCGCTCTGGCAAATGGCGGGCGTATTTGGTGATCATCTCCTCAAATTCAGCCTTTTGACTGGGTGCAGCCGCCACCAAAACACCAGCAATGTTTCTTGCATCAGATTCTAGTTTTTCTGCTAACGGAGAATAGTCACGCATGTGCGACGGAATGGGGTCGAGAATAAAAATCTCGCGCAACGAACCAATGACCGTGTCAACACCCTGCTGAATTTCCTCGCGCAATTTCTGCCCAGAAAACTGAAAAATAACCGCGTGGGTTAAAGTCATCTGGCGTGGCGAAGTCTTCCTTTCGTTGTAAAGGCGTGCTGTGATGAGCGGTGAGTCATCAGGTACAGGCTCGGTTGAGATTAGATTTAAGCTATGAGCTTTGCCTCTAACGCCTTTTTTTGGCCGATAGGTTTTGCGAACCAGCTGCTCAGAATGCAAATCGCACCTGTTTTCGCTAATCTTTCCCTCAATGCGATACTCGTAATCAGTGACTTCATCAGCCCTACAGACGACGCTAAGCGCAAAAATTGCACCGCGCTGGCGCGCCGCCCAGCCGACGCCACCACGCACAGGCGCTTGTGCACCTTCGCCATTAAGTGCTGAAGTCAAATTGCTACCCAACGCAATCCGGTTCAGCCACAGCAAAGCATCAAGCGCATTCGATTTTCCGCTGGCGTTGGTGCCAATCAGTACCGATAGCGCGTCAATATAAAGCGACGCATTTTTATAACTTTTCCAGTTTTCAAGCCGCAATTCAGTAATCAAGGTGCGCTCCTGGGGTCAAAAATAAATTCAAGCCCGAGTGTAGCGATTTTCACTGTGTGCTTTCAGCGTGCTTAGCCCGCGCCACCTTTAATGAGCGCGCAATCGTCAAGGTGGAAACTGCGCCCGGCGCTGCGTAAATAGACACCTTACGCGTGCGCC
>JAYVAQ010000046.1:0-5904 GCA_043750875.1 Rhodanobacteraceae bacterium | reverse complement strand
TGCCAGTCATAGCCACCACATCGCATCCGCGTTATTGGCAGCGTTTCTAAAGCGCCAACGGCGCGCCTCATACCAGCCCGGGGTGAAGCCCCGGGGAACTCAAGTTGGCTGCATAAAGCCCAAGTCAGAACCCGGTACCGACAAGATCGGATCATTCATGAAGTTCAAATTGGGAAACATAGTTAACCGATCAACCTCTTGCAGGCCGTACCATTTCGCTAGTGTGTGTGCGTACTGATCGGTGGAAAGCGTAGGAATCAAGCGGCCGCCATCAATGTCGTCCGGGTTGGTGGCTGTGGGTTTCAGGCTCGGCATTTTCCCGTAGATTCGATTGCCATTGACCGCACCGCCGAATACCAAATGGTGCCCGCCCCAGCCATGGTCCGTCCCGTCGCCGTTATTCGACAGGGTGCGGCCGAAATCGCTGGCAGTGAATGCCGTCACGTTATTCGACAGTGTCGGGTCAATCACATCCAACACTTGATAGAACGCTTTGACCGATTGCGATAAATCTCTGAGCAATGCTGGGTGATCTGCATTTTGATTGTCGTGCGTATCAAAGCCGCCGGTGGCGGCGAAAAACAGCTGACGATTCATCGCCAAAGTGCCACGAGACGCGATTACGCGCGCAATCATCAGCAGTTGTTGCGCGATACGTGGCAACGCCCCCACATTATTTGGCCCTTGCACCAAGCCATTTGCGGTCCAGAACGGCGCGAATTTGGTGGCGGATGCCGGATGCGCGTCAATCGCGACAGAAACCTGCGCTGCGGTTTCAATCGAGCGGCGCGTCTTAACGACGTAGGCGCGCTCGAATGCATGCCCAGGCGCCGCTGATGTCGCCAGATTTTGCAAGGCGTTAAAGCTCAAACAACGTCTGCGTCGATAGTCATTCGTCGGGCCGCAATTGGCTTCATTGGTATTGATCGCGCCAATCTCTTCCACGCCATAGGTATTCATAAAATACGGCGCTACGTTGATACCGGACTGAAAGACATTATCGCCATCCAAGGACACGTTCATTGATAGCGTCTGGTTCGTATTTTCACAATAAAAAATATCCGCCAGCCTGCCACCCCAACCGGTGCGGTCCGTGGCATCGGCGCGCGGCGTTTGCCACTGCACCGATTGATCTGAATGTGAAAAAAGCTGCGCCGGTAGCAAAATTCCAGGGTTGTTTTGATACATGGCCTTGGTCACCGGCCGCACCAAGGTGCCGACATTAGCGACGACCGCAGCTTTACCCGCATCAAACATTTCTTTAAGGCCCGTCATTACCGGATGCAGGCCAAACTGACCGCCGCCTAGGGGCGCGACCGATGGGTTCAGCGGTAATAAGCTGGCCTGCGGAATAGCTAAGTTCGAGGCATCCCCCGCAACGCCATTGCCGAGGCGCAGCGCCCGGTAGTCCGCATAGCCACTAGCGTCGCGCGGCACCACCATATTGAAACAGTCGTTACCGCCATACAAATAGATGCACACCAGCGCCTTGTAGTCATTTGGGCCACTGCCGCGCAGCAACGTGCCGCGAGCAATAGGACATTGCGCAAGCGCCAGTTTTGCTGGCAGAAAACTAAATGCGGCACTGCCCGCAGTGGCCATCAAAGCGCGTTGAATAAAATCGCGACGTTGTAAGTAACTCATATTTATTTCTCCACGACGTATTCAGGGGAATTCATTACCAACCACAACGCGTCCTGCACCCGTGCGCGTCGATCATTTTCGTTCGCCACTGGCATACTGTTGACGTGGGACAGCAGAATGCTCTTCATTCCTGTGCTCATTTTGCCGCCCATCATAAGTAAATCTAGGCGTGACACCAGATTTTGCGCATTCGCTGAAACCGCAGTATCGCGGGTCAAATCCAACAACATTGGGTTCCAATCGGTAATCGGAGGCAGATTAGTGTTGCCGCGAAACTGCCAAAAAACACGCCCTTCAAATTCGTTGTGAATACGGGTGATAAAGGTATCCGTGGTGATTTGAAACTCGGGCGAGAACAAATTCAACGTGGTGGTTTCACCTGGGAGTTTGTAATTGGGCAAATAGAAATTAAACACCGTTGGCGAGCTGACCGGGGCTTGTGCCATCCAGTAGTTAGGATACTCATAAATTCGGCCAATGCCGCTGGTGATAAAATTGTTGTTGCTATCACGCGAATTTGCATCAAACGCGCGATACAGCTGAGTTAGTCGCAACAGGGGCTCGCGCAATTTACCTGGATGCAGCGCGGTCGGGCGGCGCGCTTCGGTATCCAGCAGAATCGCCCTTACGACATTGCGCAAATTGCCGCGCGGGGCGGTGTTAAAAACGGTTGCGACTCGGCTGATATAGGCCGCAGACGGGTTTGAAGTCACAAAACGCTGGATCAGGAGACGCGAAATAAATGGCGCAACATTTGGGTGGTTCGCGACATTATCCAAAGCCACATTTAAGTTCGAACGTGCCGTGCCACCACTTGGCAACACGCCATTCGCAGGCACAGCACCTGGATACACCAACAATTGCTTAGCCCCATTGGGAAGCGGCCCCAGCAACGCAGAATGGAAGCGCTCGCCAAAAGCGCTGCCCTCGCCCCATGGCTTCATCGGCTCGCGCCAACCGGCGTGCAAGCGATAGTCTTGTTCGCCAATAATTGTTGGGCTTTTGGTATCGCAATAATCCCAATACCACTGGTGACTATTACTCGACTCAGGCGGCCGACACGTGGAATAGTTCCAACCGGTAAACACATGGGCAAAGCCACGAATTGTGTCCTGGTTATAGGTTGGCACCGGGTTGCCGCCGCTAAGCACTGGCGTACCATCGACGTTGAGCTGCACCAAACCAATAGAGAAGAGCTGCATGATTTCGCGCGCATAATTTTCATCCGGGCGAATATTGAGCGCTTCGTCGGGCTTGCGATTCATGTGCATCGACAAATACCGCCCCATCGTCGGGTGCAAAGTAACATCGCCCAATAGGGTTCGATAATTGCCGAAGGCGTTTTCGGAAAGCTTGTCGTAATAGTGCGAAATCGCGGTTGGGTTGCCTTCAATCGCGCCGTTTTGATCGGAAATCACGAAAATTTGGCTCAGCGCAAACGCCATGCGCTGACGCAATTGGTCGTTATTCGCAAACAGGGCATTGCGAAACCAGCCCTCAGTGCGCTCGCCTTGAAAAACGTTAACGTTGCCGCCCGCCGCAATCGCGGCATTGATTAAGCCGTCAAGATAAGGCGTATGTTCGGTGCGCGTGGCGGCGAATTGTTGGTCAAACCACGCGTTGTAACCGATGCGGGCTAGATTCTCGATCTCGCTAAGCTTGGCACCAAAAGTGGCCTGCTGCAGAAAGCGTGACGCTTCTTGCGGTGTGTAGGGCCCTTCCGCCGGTTCGTCCATGCCGGCTTTGAAAATTTGATCGATGGGAATTTCAGCCCAAGCAGGCGCGCAGATAAGCGCCAAAATAGCGGTAAGCGCAGCAGGTTTTAGAAACGTCATAATTCACCTCGAAAGTGTCAGCGTGCGAAATTTTACAGAATAAAAACTTTCAATAGTGTGACGCTGTTTTTTTTAGGTGCAAACAAACTGCGGCCTATTTGGCAATTTGACACTTGCATCACGGCTACACCACGGCACTAGCGGATACTTTCAAGCGCCACTATTTTTGCAATAAAAAAGGATCCGAATGAATTGGATATCAAGTTTTCAGGCCGCGACATTTTTCTTAGTCATGGCGCTATCGGGCGCACTGCACGCTAATTCTTCAGGCTCGCCCGTTTGTAGCGTGCCGCTCATTCCGTTCCCGCCGATGGCAAGCACATTGTCCACGCCCGCACCTACAGGCTGGACATTGCTCAGTAGCGCACGTTTTTACCAACCCGGTGCCTCGGTGCAGTTGCGCATTGCCAATAGCGACGTCTTAAAAAACGTCAAAGGCGTGCTGCTTTGGGCGCAATTTGATGATTTCGCCACGCCCGCAGGCAGCTTTTTAATTGGGCCCGGCACGCCATGGAAATACGTTTCCCCAAGCCCAAGCGCACAGTGTTTACAAGGCTCAGTAACGCACGATAACCCCGCCATTAAAACCCAGTCCGAACTGGTGTTTGATTGGACAGCACCGGCATCCGGTAAAGTCTACTTGCAGGCCTTTTTAATTGAAGATTGCACGGGCAATTGCCGTTCGAATCAGGCGCTGACGCAAACGCTTGAGTTGTTTGAAGCAATCTCGATCAACGGCTTCGAGTAGTGTCGCGCCGTCGCGATCATGAAACTCCAGATTCGCGCGAATTGATGGCAGAATTGACGTCAATTTAATGTTCTGCGTGGGGTTTTAATGGCTGGTTCTAGCTTTTTTATGCTGCTTGATGACATCGCGACCTTACTGGACGATGTCGCAGCGATGAGCAAGGTGGCAATGACCAAAACCGCCGGGGTGCTAGGCGACGATCTTGCGCTCAATGCGCAACAGGTCAGTGGCGTCAACCCTGACCGTGAACTTCCGGTAGTTTGGGCGGTAGCGAAAGGCTCGGCAGTCAATAAGGCCATCCTGGTGCCATCGGCATTGGCTTTGAATGCGTTCCTGCCATGGGCAGTGACGCCGCTGCTGATGGCGGGTGGCGCATTCCTTTGTTTTGAGGGCGTGGAAAAGCTGGCGCACAAGTTTTTGCATAGCAAGCAAGAAGATGAAGCACATCACCAAGCGCATTTGGCGGCAGTGGAGAATGAAAATGTCGATTTGGTCGCTTTTGAGAAAGATAAAATCAAAGGCGCGATCCGCACTGATTTTATTTTGTCAGCGGAAATCATCGTCATTTCGCTGAGCACCGTGAAAGCCGAAAGCTTTTTAAATCAACTGATGGTGCTTACTGCGGTCGCCGTTATGTTGACCGTGGCGGTTTATGGCCTGGTTGCCGGCATCGTAAAAATGGACGATTTAGGGCTATATTGGAGTCAGGCGACTTCTGCGGTTAAGCGCAAAATCGGTGCCTTTTTGCTATTAGCTGCGCCCAAACTGATGCGGTTTTTGTCGGTAGCAGGCACGCTTGCTATGTTTTTAGTGGGCGGTGCGATCATCGTGCACGGTTGGCCCATGCTGCATCACGCGCTTGAAAGCGTCGAACACAGCGCGGTAGCAGTGTCCAGCGTTGGGCCGTATTTGAAGCTGCCTGCTGGAATGCTGTTTGAGCTGGTTGTCGGCTTAGTGACGGGAGCTATTTGTTTGGCGGGTTATATGTTGGTTATGAAAATGCTTGGCAAAGGGTCGGCGCACTGATAATGCCGTCAAATATGCAATTTGATGCTATGATGCGATCCATGTTGACTCACGGAATCAACCATGCGAACCACTGTTACTTTTGATCAAGACATTTACGCCCAGCTAAAACGGCTGGGTGCAAATCAAGATTTCAAACCTTTTATAAACCGTGTTTTGCGTTTGGGTTTAGATGCGCTTGAACAACGATTGAGCCACCCGGCGGACGAAAAAGCGTTCACTCTACCGAGCTTTAGTTGCAAGCCACGCGGGTTTGATGTCGATAACATACATCGCGTACTAGATGATTTGGACGAAGTCTCGCCGAACAGGCGACACGGATAATGAGCCTCGCCGAACAGGCGACACGGCAAATGAGTCTGGCCGGGCGAACAAAGTACTTTCCAATTTTTGTGTTTTAGCGAATATGTTAATCGACGCAAACCTACTTCTATACGCGCTAATAGACGATTACCCGCAACACATGAAAGCAAGAAATTGGCTTATTGCGCAGCTGGCGGCGCAGCGACGCCTAGCGATACCGTGGGTCAATATTTTAGCCTTCGTACGCATTGCAACCAATCGCCGAATACTTTCCGAGCCACTGAGCGCTGAAGATGCATGGTCAGCGATAACGCAACTACTGGATCACCCGCGCGTTTGGGTACCTAC
>JAYVAQ010000045.1:0-2578 GCA_043750875.1 Rhodanobacteraceae bacterium | reverse complement strand
TCACCGTGCCATGCGGTGGCGTGCGCGCGACCAGCGATGCCCACTTTGCTGTGCCATTCGGTGACGCCTTCCTGAACGATTGGCTTGTTTAATTGAACGATCTGCCGCATCTCGTCTTGCCCCTTTTCGTATCTGTCATAGCGCGAGTGCCAGCGCTGGTTAAGTTCTGGTGCGCAAGTTGTGCGTTGTGCGTGGTGTGGAGCGTTCCGCTTTATACGTTTCTAAACAGCGGTTGGTTGTGCTGGTAAACGATCTTTGTTGCGCAACACCCAAGCGCTGAAATCTCATCGCTATTCGATCAGGAGCCTGTTATGTCAGAAAAAATATCCGCAAAATTTCACCTTGCTCGCCCCATGACTGCGGCTGCAGCCGTTATTTTCGCGGCAGTCAGCTGTTCGCATGCTTTTGCGTCAGGTTCCATGTCTGTCGGCGGCGGCCAGGGCGCTGACGCCTACAGCGTGGGCAAATCGGTGTTTTTTAAACAACTAACCTGTGACACCTGCGCCTACGCCGCGCGCGG
The DNA here is from genome assembly GCA_043750875.1 of Rhodanobacteraceae bacterium. GTDB lineage: Bacteria > Pseudomonadota > Gammaproteobacteria > Xanthomonadales > SZUA-5 > JANNYA01. The sequence goes on along the minus strand of JAYVAQ010000045.1, from coordinate 2,058 downwards.
TAAAGACAGCGCCGATGCCAAGGCGCTGCTCGCCACGCTCAAGAGTTCGGAGAGCAAAGCCAAAATGGATGCAGACGAATTTGGCGCCGTTGAAGCCTACCTCACCAAGCGTTTTCGCTTAACCGACATGGCGGGGAAATAAATGAAAACCCAACTAAAAAAATCATCTGCATTTCTATTGTGTGTATCGTGTTTAGGCGTACCAGCCTTCGCCCAAACACCTTGGCTACCTTCGCCCGGTTCCACGGAGCTAACGTTCTCATTTACCAATCAGAAAGCGGATGAATTCAAGCCCGGTGCGGACACTGCTAAATTGCCCGCCTCACTCAAACAAGACACGCTCGGCGTAACGCTAAATTACGGAATCAGCGATTCGTTAGCGCTTGATGCGAACATCGGCTATGCGAACAGCAAGTTTATTCAAGTACCCGGTTTGGCACCTGATGGCGGCTTGTCCGGGTTGACCGATTCGCGCCTCGGGTTGCGATTTCGTCTGCTTGATGATCTCGCCAATGATCCGGTGACGCTAACGTTTGGTGCTGCCGCGATCCTGCAAGGCAATTACAAAACCGGTGCATTGTCGGCCATTGGCGATGGTGCCAACGCGCTCGAAATATCGGCCGCATTAGGCAAAGCGATTACGTCCAACTTTAATGTCTATGGTGTTGTCGGCTATCGCGACCGCGAAGCGCCGGTGCCCAATGAAACCTTCTTCAAGGTCGGTGCCAACGTTAATTTCACACCGCAACTTTTCGCGGGACTTGATTACCAAAAAGTCGATGCTCGCGGTGGCCTTGATATCGGTGGCCCCGGATTCTCGCCCAGCCGCTTTCCGGAGGTGCAAGAAGATTACTCATTAACGAGCGTTATGCTGGGCTATCGATTCAGCAGAAACTTCAATGCTGCGATTCAATATGGCGATAAAAAAGGTCAGCGCAATACCGCCGTGAGCAAAGTGTACGGCCTGTCATTGGGCACATCGTTTTGAGTGGTGTGCTTTGAACGCCGCAAGCAACAGCAACGTGCTGGCACCGCGCGTGGTCGTGGTGGTGCCAGCATTGAACGAAGCGCCGGTGATTGCGCAAGTCGTGCGCGACTTGCTATCACTAAATTCGTCTGCACTCTGCTTGATCTATGACGTGCTGGTGTGCGACAACGGCTCCACCGATGGCACCGCGGATTACGCGCGTGAGGCGGGTGCGACGGTTGTGTATGCGCCCCAACGCGGTTACGGCGCCGCCTGTTTAGCCGGGCTCGCGGCAATTCGCGCGATGCAGCCACCGCCGGATATCGTGTTGTTTGCCGATGGTGATGGCAGCGTGTTGGCGGAGGAAGCGCGGGTGTTGATCGCCGCGGTTTGCGCAGGAAGCGATCTGGCTATCGGCGTGCGCACCCGTGAACGACAAGAGGCCGGTGCGCTGACTTTGCCGCAACGCGCGGGCAATAGAATTGCCTCGTGGTTGATCTATGCGTTGTGGCGTGAGCGTGTTAATGATCTCGGCCCGTTTCGCGCGATTCGTGCTCGCGCGCTGTGGCGTTTGGATATGCGTGATGAAACCTTCGGCTGGACCGCTGAGATGCAGGTCAAGGCGTTGCAATTGCGTATGAATATCAGCGAAATATCAGTCGCCACGCGCAGGCGTGTGGGCAAATCCAAAATCAGCGGCACCGTCGCAGGCGTGATCGGCGCGGCGCGCGGGATCATTGGCAAAATCATCGCGTTGAAAGTGGCCGAACATCGCGGCTTACTTTTTCCTGCCGTGGTTTCTACGCAAAAAAATGATCTGCCCAGCCCGAAATTGTAGTCCGCGCGAATCGTGATGCACGCCGCAAACGATTCAAAATATTTGCGGCCTTGGCAGTGGAATTTCACAGGCGCATTGAGCCTTGCAGTGGCAGCGGTGCTGATGCTGTGGGCGCAACGTTTCGGCAGCTATCCCATCGCGTTATGGCTTACGTTAATGACTCTCCCCGCGCTCGCGCTCGCATGGTGCATCATGCGAGCGCCCGCTCCCGCTGCACTACAAGTCATCGGCTGGGCATTTGTGCTGCGCCTCA
>JAYVAQ010000044.1:0-4949 GCA_043750875.1 Rhodanobacteraceae bacterium | reverse complement strand
AAATTGTGTCAGGTGCGCTCGTAGCTGCCACCACAGTCACGCGCCCAGTTTTCAGTTTGCCTAAAAACGGTTCGAGCGCGCTGCCAAACTCGGCGGTGCTTTGAAAACGTTGCTCTGGTAATTTTGCTAGCAAGCGATCCAAAATTGCTTGCAAAGAGGAAAATTCATCCGGCAAACTGGGTGGCGGCTGCTGCACATGCATGTACAAAATCGGCAGCGGATCAGTTGCGTCAAACGGAACTTTGCCGACCAAAACCTCGTACATCATGATGCCAAGCGCGTATATATCACTGCGGCCATCCAGCGGCATTCCTTGCGCTTGTTCTGGGCTCATATAGTGCGGTGTGCCGATTACGCCACCCGCTTGAGTAAAAACGTGGCTGGCATCTAAAGACTTCGCGATGCCAAAATCCGTCACCACCGGCTGCGCTTCATCGCGAAACATAATGTTCACCGGTTTGACATCCCGGTGCACAATTTTATGCTCGTGCGCATAGCCCAAGCCGCGCGCAATTCCGCGCAGCACGCGCAGTTTATCGACCAAATTGGTCAAGCCTGGCAGGCGTTCTTTCAACGTGCCGCCGGGCAAAAGCTCAGCCGCTAGGTAATACAAGCCAGAATGCTGCCCAACATCGTGCACGGTCACAATATTCGGGTGGTTCAAACGTGCGGTCATACGTCCTTCTGCCAAAAAGCGTTCAGCAAAACCCGGTGTGGCAGCGAACTGTGGCGTCATAACTTTCAGCGCCACGTCTCGGCAAAGATTAATTTGCTCGGCAATATACACCGTCGCCATCCCGCCTTGACCGAGTACGCCTTTGACTCGGTAGCCCGGAATGGTGTGCAGTTCGCCGTTGAATTCAATCGTGGACGCAGCAGTTTTTGTGATCTCAGCCATGGTTATTTTCCCGCGAGAAGCAGCTCACCCCGCTCATGCCCAGCAAATGCAATCGGTGCAAAAGTAGGTAAATCCGTAAGCTGATCCGATGCGCTGGTTAGCGCGAGTAAATCTGAACTTTCTTGGTACAACGTTTGCGCTTCCAGCACGCCGTGGTTGCGGCGCAGAACTTTCAAGAGCGCGCTAGTAAACAGTGAACTGCTACCCGATTTGGCGTCAAACACCGGACGTACGCCGCCGCTGGTGAGCGCCAGTCTAGAGCGCCCTGCGCCACTGGCTTTTGCCCAAGCGGCCCAATCGCTACCACCAAAGCTGGCGCTGGCGCGTGGCACGGCGCTAGCGGTAAGGGTGCCGGAATAACAGGAGTCTGCCAGCACCAGCACATTGCGCGCAGGCATAGTGGCCAGCATGTCGCTGACGACTTTATTGGCTAGCCAAGTATTTGCTTGGTCGAGTAAGCCGTCGCTGGGCACCCAGGCACCCGTATTGCGTGTTAATTCGCCGTGCCCGGCGCTTGTCGATAATTCGCCGTGCCCGGCGCTTGTCGATAATTCGCCGTGCCCGGCGCTTCTTGTTAATTCGCCGTGTCCGGCGAAATACACCACCACATCATCATCGACTCCCGCAGTACGGCGAATTTCATCCAGCGCCAGCAATAAATCTAGTTTTGTCGCATCGCGTAGCACTTTTGCCTGAAAGCCATAATTTTTTGCTAGTACGTCCGCTACCGCCTCGGCGTCGTCAATACTGGCCGCCAAATCAGGGTAGTTTTGATAATTTTGATTGCCAATCGCCAGCAGCCAGCGTTTGCCAGTTTTTAAGCCTGCGGGCCAGATGTGTTTGCCGTTGGGTGCTGCGGTGATGGTTTCAGTCATGCTGCTGGGGCTGATTCTAGGTCCCACCAAGGTAAAATCGAATGCGTTTCGTGCACCTTTCTCATCGAGGGCGGTAATTTGGATGCGACTGACGTCGCTAACCGTCAAATCAGTGCGGAACAAGCCCTCTGCGTCTACCTGCACCAAATTTGCGCCGACCCAAAGTTGATTCAAACCCGAACGAGGTGAAATACGCCCAATCAAGGCCACAGGCTCCATTGTCTTTGCCAACGCCGTTGGCACTCCGCGCCCGGCCCAAAGAGCCGGCTGCACAATCGTCAGCTTGACTTGCCCCAGCTGCGCGGTACTTGGCGACGGCGTAGGCAATACATCGCCGCCGAGCATTGCGCGTTCCAGCTTGACAAGTTCAGCACTTTGCGCGGCTATTTCACGCTCCTTGCCGCGAATCTGCTCTTCCAGCACCAGCCAGATAGCGGTCACATCGCTAGGCTTGGGCGCGGCTGCTAGCGTCCGTTTTAGACGCGCAACCTCGGCACGTTTTGCAGCCGCATCGGCCTGGGTGTTGTTAAGCCGCGATTTTAGCTTGCTGACTTCCATTTCTAATGCCATACGCTTGGTGCGCTCGGCGTCCAAGTCTTTACTCACGTCATGCAACTGCGCTTGCAATATCGTTTCGGTCGCCAAGGTCGAAGTAAACACGACCCGTTCACCTGCAATCGCGGACGCCAGGCGATAAAAATTTAGGGCTTTCTCTCGGTCCGCAGCTACACCCAAACCCAGCTCATACATATGCCCTAAATTTTGCTGCGCGCGTTTATTGCCTGCATCGCTGGCACGCTGAAACCAAAATACCGCCTGCGCGAAATTTGGTGCCTGTGCCGAGCCTTTGGCAAATGCCTCGCCCACCATCACCATTGCCGCCACATCGCCCCCGGATGCTGCCGCTAGCCACACGCTTAAAGCTGTCTGTAAATTCGCTTGGTCATATTCCACATATTCGCCACCGCGCAGCGCGCACTCAAACTGGCTCAAGCGGGCCGGTCGACGTTGGCTTAGGAACGAATTATTCCGCCCGAGCTTGCGAATTTGCCCCGGTAGCAGGCAGTCCACAATCAGTACATCTTCGGCAGTTTTGGGGAAGTCTGGTTTGGCGTTGGAATCTCCAGCAAATATTAGTCCGATTAAAGAAATCGAAGTACTAAGTGTGAAACGCAGTGTCATTGCATCACCGCTTTGATGAAGCATGCGGCAAGTTCCAGCGTGTGCGATTCGATGTCTTGTCGTGTCGAAAGCTGCTTGTCTACGGGCGCGTTGCGAAGCAATTTCCTCGTTGCGCTCGCAATTTTTACCGCGCTCGCCGGCTCCGCCACCTTAAGCATTGCCGATAGCGCTTCGACGTCGGAGGTATCAGCAACCCACATACCGCCGCGCAGTTTCATAAAACAAACAACGCAATATATGCGCCCACCGTCAATAAAATAATTGTGAGTGCAAGTCTTTCTATTTTTAATGGGGATTGATGAATTCGCATTTTTATTCACCGTTAAATGGATCAAGGTAATTATAGGGATGCCGAATTAACCGCAAAATTGCCTTAGTTTTCGCAGGCATATGTTTCAAAATATAATCTCCGCTTTCGCGGAGACTATAAATTAATCAATTAGGCCAGTTAAAACTCTACTCGCCCACTTAAACTTAAACTTCCCGAGCTAAGTAATTCAAAGCCCAAGGTGCGGCTATAGCTCAAAGCGAACTGCCAGCCGCCTTCACGTACCAGCAGCAAGCCCAGTTCACCACGCCCAAAATTGGAATCCGTGTCGGCAATTTTAATGGCCGGCGCTGCAATTCCGGTGCTCAGGAAAGTAGGCGTTAACACCTCGCCGCTGTTTTTTTGCTCATGAATCACCTCGAAACTCGCGAATGGCGCAAACACGCCGGATTCAAAGCTAAATGTCTGTTGCACATTAATTCCCAGCGCATATTGCAGGGAATCAATTTCTTGACTGGGCAGGCGTAGGATAAATGGGCTAACGCCTCGCTCATCGAAGCCGCCAACCTTGGTATTACCGCTGCTGACGCGCACGTTGGGCGTAACCGTAGTGGCGCCAAATGCCAGGGAATAACCACCTGAAAGGGAAAAACTATGTTGGTTACCGTTGGTTTCGCCGCTGGCAACACTCGATGTGCCACCGATGCCGGTGAAGTCGATCAGCCGCGCTTGACTATACTTATTGCGCAAACGCGTATAGGCAAATTCCAAATACGACTCGGGGCTAGGCGCGTAAGAGGTATACAAGGCGATAGAACGTGAACGGGTATAGAGAAAGCCCGCGCCCCCGGCAAGATCTGCGTCAATTTTGCCGCCACCTAGAGCCAAACCTGCAACAAAATTTGGCGAGAAGCGGTAGTCAGCACCGACCAAAAATTGCCAGCCATCAAAGTCGAATCCGCTTTCCAAAACACGCCCGCCTTGCGATAGCGCATCGCGCTCGCCATTGCGTACTAACACTTGCCCAAATACGCCAAAGCGCTGATCCAACAGACCGCCGCCCGTTTGATCCTGATCGTCCTGCGCCAAGCCCAGTATCGCTGCAAGTGCACCCATGGGAATCTGTTTGCCATCGTAGTTAAAGGCCATGTCGTCCACAGATTGCCGGGTGGCACCGCCGCGCAGCGCCGCTAAGCGATTGCTTGTGCCGTTCGCGGCAAAGTTGAGATTGTCCTGACCATTAGTAGCGACAGTAGCGAGTTCTTCCGAGCTAATAGCGCGCAGGGCCTGGGTAACAGCAGCGACATTGGTGGATGCGCTGATAAGTGCGCATTGACGGGCTAAATCGCTATTCGCCATCGCGCTGGCGCATTGCTCAGTAACCCGTTCAACTGCAGGTGCAGCTATTGGGTCAAGTAATACACCAGGAAGCACGGTCGGATTCGGTGTGCCCGGCGCGACTGCGGAAGACAAATTAATCGCAATACTGATTGTATTGATGAGGACACCATTTTCTCGAATCTCTGCAATGGCATTGTTCTGAATTACTTGCGTGGCTCCAGGTGGTGGCGTGTAGACGAAGTTAAAAATAGTGCCATTGCCGCCGCTTGGTGGCGTTACATTGAGCGTACCAACTGCCGGCGGTGTTGTAATCGAGACAAAAGCAATGCCGACGCCTGCATAAGAAACACCCAGCGCATTGGTGAAAGCAGAATTTGTGCTCAGT
>JAYVAQ010000043.1:0-6417 GCA_043750875.1 Rhodanobacteraceae bacterium | reverse complement strand
AAAGCCGCGCTGATGGAAGTTTACTTTGCCCAAAACAGACTAGATTTGGCAGTCGCTTTGCGTAAAAAGATGGATACCAACTCGAAACAGCTGCGGCCGCTGGTGCGCTGCCGCAGCGCGCTAATTTTTATCGAGACGGGCGAGCGCGCACTCGTCGATGCGGATGCAGAGTTTTGTTTAAGTGTTCGCAAAGACCGCGTGCTCTACGCGCATTATCTCGGATTTCATGGTTGGATTGCTAAAATCGCACAAGAACGACTTTATGGCGACACTGCAAAAGCCATCGAAATGCACGACACAGCGTTCGTTGAATACCAACAGACCGCAAGTGATCGGTCCGTAAACAACGCCAGCCCAGAGGCAGTGCACGCACGGCAAAGTTTGTTCTTTGAGGCGTGGGCGCTCGGGCGATGGGATTGGATCACCACCTTTTGCGTGCAGCCAACTAACTGCGACTATCCGCTCATTCGTAACATACTTTTGTCCAAACGCGCGCCTACTCAATTGCCCCCGATGACCATTACCCCACCGCAAGAAATTACGGGTGGCGCACCTGAGTTTCTAGTTTCACTGCATTTAGAGCAACGCCGAATAGGCCATTGCCCAATAGATGCTAAGTCCGCGCTGCAGTATCAGGCCAAATTCCTTAGCTTTGGCAACTCTGTCAGCTCCGCTACTTTCAAAGGCATGGCGTTGGACTGCAAGCCCAATCAAATATCCCCGAGTTTAGAAAATTATCCGGCGCTATTGACGTATTGAATGCCAAAATAGTTTTTTCAAATCATTGATTTTGAGGGCAATATTTTACTGAAGCGGCAAAAAATACAGAATTCAGAAAAAGCTAACGCTGCGCGCATCGACTCGATTTATCAAATCGTTGAATCTTGCAGCGCTGGTTAACCTGACCAGTGATGCCAGCGCTATAACGACTTTGAAACGTTTTGCGAAGGATTCATGCGTTGCGAAACCTCACCAGATCAAACCAACGCCCCCACACACTCACACGAGAGATAAAAGAATGAAATTACAGATTTCAGTTGCTTCGATTTTTGTTGGTTTAGGAATGCTGGCAGCGAACAGCAGCCACGCGGCGAATACATGTCAGTACATTTACTACAAAAATGCGCCGGTTCACGTCTTTGGTGCTGGCCTTCGAATTCCCGCGGGCAAAGTGAATTTTACCGCAAGGGCTTGCTGGGATTACGTGACTAAGAAGGCAGCGCCTTACCCAGTTTCGAATAACGGCGCATACACGGCAACAACACACCGCGGCAACTTCTGGTTTGCGGACGGGATTCAATATGTGACCGGCGGCGCGTCGAATTATTTTGTGGAAGGGACGAATTACAAAACTTTTGCGACCTCTTGGACTCGAGTATCCGTCAAAACTAAATTTAATGTAACTTTTTCACTTGGGCTCACTGGTGGGAGCGATACCGTCGGCGGATCCGGCACGGCTACCCTCACCTTAACTCCAAACAATCCTGCAGAACTAACCGTCCGATCTAGAACGGATTACGCTGGCAAGTGTCAACTTGAGGTCAATGATCGCGTTGTACCGGGGTTCGCATGGCAACCTTGCTCGAATTTCAGTACACCTTAAATATTAAGCATTCGCAATGCCGGTGTCGCATGACACCGGCTTCATTGTTTTTTTTGAGTTCGAATAGCCAGCGCAGATGTACGCCAATGACAACTAAAAAAATTAGCGGGATGGTATGAAAGTCAGGGCGACTATAGCCATTGTTGTGTCTGCTTTGGCTGTGATTACTGTTGCCTCATTCACGCGAAAGTTTGCAATAGCGCACACGCATTCCGAACCTCTGTCAACAAATCCAGTGATGTCGCAGCATACAGGTGAAATCACTTCCCCAAAGCCGCCTTTCCAGGCGAATTCACCGAAAATTGTTGCCTCACCCACGCTCGCATCCAATTATTTTGTCAGTGCGTCGTCAATGCCAATGCGCCAACCAGTCACCGCTTTTGCGCCACTGATGCGCCAGCCTTTGAAGAATTCTATCGCCACCCTTCAAAGCGCTGTTAAAAAGGGGGATCAAACCGCACAATGTCTATTGGCACAAGCACTGACACACTGTGCTGCATTTAAGATGCAAGGCAAACAAGAGCGTCTCAATTTATTGCAGCGCCAGCTTGAACTATTGGACAGCGCACCACATGAAGCAAATTTGATTGCTGAAGACTTAGGAACCTTTGATACGTCACGTAAATTTTGCGCTGGCTTAAAGCGCCGCACTTTAGCCAGCGCGGAACAATTGCTCGTTCAAGCCGCCAGGAATGGCAGCCGCAGCGCGTTGTACTACTTTGTCGAAGGAAACTTTTTAGGCTTTGGGCAACCAGATTTTTTGGCAAAACCGGAATTTCTAATTTGGCAAAACCAAGCACTTAACGCGGCGAACGATATGGCACAACGCGGCTGGCCCGAAGTCGTTCCGCTTTTGGCGCTTGCTTATCGAAGTAAAAACACTCCCTTTTCTGCCCTAATTGCTGACGACCCGTTTCAAGCGCGCGTCTATGATGTTTTAGGTTCGCTACTCTTCGACGAGTTTCCAGCAACTCAACCGCTTCCAGCGCAGCGCGAGCTCGACGCGCAATCGCATGCAAGAGCGATTTGGACTGAAAGCTTTGGGCGACGCGGCAATCAAATTGGGAATTACTTTGGCCCGCCTTCAATTGCCAGCATGAATCTTGAGAATACTTGCAGCTAGCGACAAAAAATAGTCGTAGTTGCCAGCTATGTTTTCACACTTCCTCCATTGCCGAGCCGGGGCTTAGATTCTATAGTCCGGTCACGCGATTTGCGTCGTCGACCATAGCGGTCATGAGATGAAAACCATTCTTCCCCCCAAAGTAAATGCACTGGGGCATGCGAAGTACGGAAATGCAGTGAAATTGGGCTTGGGCGAAGCAGTTTGGGTGAATCCACTGATCGCGCCGGGTACGCTGGCACATTTTAATGGCGGCGCCAGCGATGATCAGTTCACCATTTCAGCAAACCGTTCAATCTCAAATGCGGGCTTGAAAAAAATCTTCTTTACATTGGTTGTTGCGTGCTTCGTAGTCGCTGGTTTTAGTTACGCGCAGGGCAATGTATGGGTGCCTATGTTTGTGGCACTGGATTTGGTCATCGTTTGTAGTGCGATGTTCGCCGTTGCAAGGGCGTGCGTGGCAAGTGATTCGCTACAGCTCGATACCCTTGCCGGGACGCTGTTTGTGCGTAGCATTAGCAAGCGGGGAACGTCACAGCGATCATTTAATATCCGCTGGGTACGCCTTCAAATTGAAGGCCCATTAGATGCACCAAGAATTTATCTCACCGCCAGCGGCAGTTCTGTCGAAATCGGTAGTTTTTTGAACCATGAACAACGCGTAAGCTTGGCAAATCAACTTAAAAGCTTTCTTGAGTTGGCTAAAGCGCGCGCACTTAACTAAACTGTAGGGCTATGGAAAGAGGTCGGAATGCGATGAATACAAAAATGAAGGCGGCAATTGGAGCAATTTTAAGTATCGCTAGTGCTTGCGCCTGGGCAAACCCACATCGCTGGCAGTTGAATATGACTGAGGGCGTCACTGAAGTCAGTCGGGCCGTGCAGGTTTTGCACATGCAGATTTTCTATATTTGCGTGGTCATCGGCGTATTGGTATTTGGCGCGATGTTTTACTCAATGTATAAATTTCGCAAATCCAAAGGTGCGGTTGCAGCAACTTGGAGCCATTCGACCGTCGCTGAAATTGTCTGGACCGTGGTTCCTATCGTCATTTTGGTGGTGATGTGCATTCCTGCCACGCGCGTGCTCTATCAAATGTATGACACCAGCAAGCCTGAGATGACGGTTGCGATTACTGGCTATCAGTGGCTTTGGGAATATGAATATCAGGGCGAAAACGTCAAAATTTCCTCCCGTCTTGATCGCGAATCCGATCAAACGCGCAGGCTTAAGTCCGGGCGCGACCCCTATGCCGTGCAGGACTATTTGATTAACGTTGATAACCGCTTGATTTTGCCTATCGATACCAAAATCCGCTTTGTAGTCACCGCTGATGACGTAATTCACGCCTGGTGGGTGCCGGATTTTTCGATCAAGCAAGATGCCATTCCCGGTTTCATCAACGAGGCTTGGACCAAAATTGATAAGCCTGGCGTGTATCGCGGCCAATGCGCTGAGCTTTGCGGCAAGGACCATGGCTTTATGCCAATTGTTGTTGAAGCCGTAACGAAAGCGGAGTTTCAGACGCGCTTGGCGCAAATGCGCTCAGAGCAAAATCCGCTCGACCCGCAGCCCGTACTCGCCGGAGCGCCCGCGCTTAAGCAATCGTCATTCGAATAATTATTAAAGGTCAATAATATGGCACACGCAAGTACGCATGACGATCACGCCCACGACCACGACGGGCATGGCGATCACGACCATAAGCCTGCAGGCTTTATGGATCGCTGGGTTTACACCACGAACCACAAAGATATCGGCACGATGTATCTGTTGTTTTCACTGACGATGTTTTTCATCGGCGGGGCAATGGCATTAGTGATTCGCGCAGAGTTATTTCAACCGGGCTTGCAGCTGGTGCACCCCGAGTTCTTCAATCAAATGACCACGATGCACGCGCTCGTGATGATTTTCGGTGCGGTTATGCCGGCGTTCGTGGGCCTAGCCAATTGGTTGATCCCGATGATGGTTGGCGCGCCGGACATGGCGCTGCCACGCATGAATAACTGGTCGTTCTGGATCATGCCGTTTGCGTTTACCTTGTTGCTGTCAACGTTATTTATGGACGGCGGTGGCCCTGCGGGTGGTTGGACACTGTATCCACCTTTGAGCATGCAGGGCGGCAATAGTGTTGCCTACGTCATTTTCGCCATCCACATGATGGGTGTCAGCTCGATTATGGGTGCAATCAACATTATCGCGACGATTCTCAACATGCGTGCCCCAGGCATGGATTTGTTGAAGATGCCGGTGTTTGTTTGGACTTGGTTGATTACTGCATTTTTGTTGATCGCAGTGATGCCAGTACTTGCAGGTGCGGTCACGATGTTGTTGACCGATAAGTTTTTTGGCACTAGCTTTTTCAATGCGCTCGGCGGCGGCGACCCGGTGATGTTCCAACACATCTTCTGGTTCTTCGGCCATCCAGAGGTTTACATCATGATCTTGCCTGCGTTTGGCATTGTTTCCGAAATCATTCCTACCTTTGCGCGTAAGCCGCTTTTTGGTTATCAAGCCATGGTGTATGCGACCGCCTCGATCGCATTTTTAAGCTTTATCGTTTGGGCGCACCACATGTTTACCGCTGGCATGCCCCTGGGTGGTGAGCTGTTTTTCATGTATGCAACGATGTTGATCGCGATTCCGACCGGCGTAAAAGTGTTTAACTGGGTCAGCACCATGTGGAAGGGGTCAATGACCTTTGAAACACCGATGCTGTTTGCGATTGCGTTCGTCATTTTGTTCACCATCGGTGGTTTCTCAGGGCTAATGCTGGCAATTGTGCCAGCGGATTTCCAATATCAAGACACCTACTTTGTGGTGGCGCACTTCCACTATGTTTTGGTGACCGGAGCAATCTTTAGTTTGATGGCAGCGACCTATTTCTGGCTGCCGAAATCGACCGGACGCATGTACAACGAGGGTATGGGCAAGGTGCATTTTTGGCTCAGCACCATTTCCGTCAATGTCTTGTTTTTCCCGCAGCACTTTCTAGGCTTAGCTGGAATGCCGCGTCGTATTCCCGACTACAACGTGATGTTTGCTGATTTCAATATGATCAGCTCGGTAGGCGCATTTGCCTTTGGAATTAGCCAATTGCTGTTTGTCTACATCGTTTGGGACTGTGCCTATGGCCGTAAACGGGAAAAGGCAACGAATCAGGTTTGGGAAGGCGCACGCGGCTTGGAATGGACGTTGGCCTCTCCGCCGCCTTACCACAGCTTCGAGACGCCACCTAAAATTGAGCCTTGGATGTTGGCGCACAGCGACGTTGGGCATTAACTGAGTGTCTGATATTGCTAGAACAACCTTAGCCATGCGTCGCGCGTCTGCGCGGCGTACGGCCGCTGTACTAGGCGTAATTGCGGTTTTGGTATTTGTCGCGTCTATTTTAAATGCGACGGGTATCATTTGAGCCCCGTGAACGCACCTGATGCGGTTTTGGTGGCAACTGGGAGCGCATTTGCGACCCCAGATCACAGACGCATTGTCAAAAAAACGCTGCTCATGTGTGCTGGCGCTTTTGGCTTTTGCTTTGCGACGATTCCGCTGTATTCAATTTATTGCGAAATTACCGGCGCAAATGGCAAAACTGGACGCATGAATCCAGCGGCCGTTGCTGCAATAGATCGTTCGCGTTCGGTGCAGATCGAGTTTTTGAGTGCAGTCAATTCGGGGTTGTCGTGGCAAT
>JAYVAQ010000042.1:0-2899 GCA_043750875.1 Rhodanobacteraceae bacterium | reverse complement strand
GCGCCAGGTTGTGGCGCAGGAAAAGTACTTGGATCAGGATGGTGTTGCGGACTACTTCGCACAGCTGCAGCAACAAAATCGCTATCAGCGGGATGTGTACTAATGTCGAATTCTGACAATCCGGTCGAAAAAATTAAGCAAGCGAGCGGCCAGCTGCGCGGCGAAATTCAGCAGAGCTTGCACGACCAAGTCACCGGCGCTTTGCGCGAATCCGATCAAACCGTGATCAAGTATCACGGCAGCTATCAACAAGACGACCGTGATGCGCGCGAGGAGCGCCGCTTGGCCAAGTTGGAGCCGGAATTTAGCTTCATGATCCGCACCCGCACGCCAGGCGGTGTGGTCACACCCGCGCAGTGGTTGCAGTTAGATTCAATTGCGACGCGATTCGCGGCACGCGGCCTGCGTATTACCTCGCGTCAAGCGCTGCAGTTTCACGGCGTGATCAAGACCGAGCTGAAAGCAACGATGCAGGCGATCAACGCAAGCTTGATGGACACGCTTGCCGCCTGCGGCGATGTCAATCGCAATGTCGCTGTTGCGGTCAATCCCGCGCAATCAAAAATCCACGCTGAGGTCTATGCGGCGGGCGCAAAGCTGTCAGAACGCTTATTGCCGAACACGCGCGCGTACTATGAAATTTGGTTAGACGAGGAGCGTGTCGCTGGCGGTGAAGTGGAGCCTGAGCCCGACCCAATTTATGGCAAGAGCTATTTGCCGCGCAAATTCAAAATAGGTTTTGTTGTGCCGCCGGTGAATGACGTTGACGTCTACACGCAAGATTTGGGCTTTATCGCCATAGTCCAGCCCAATGCGCACGGCGTGGCTGACTCGTCCGCCGTGTCGCTGTCGCGAGACTTGATCGGCTATAACGTGACCGTTGGTGGCGGCATGGGTGCCAGCCACAACGATGCCGAAACTTTTCCGCGCTTGGCCGATACGCTTGGCTTTATTACGCCGGTTGACGTCGAGGCGGTGGCCATTGCGGTCATTACCACACAACGCGATTTTGGCAACCGCGAGGTGCGCAAACGCGCACGCCTTAAATACACCATTGAAGATCGCGGTATTGAATGGTTCAAAGCCGAAGTTCAAGCCCGCAGCGGCGTGCGGTTCGCGCCGCCAGCGGCAGTTCAGTTTGACGGCAGTGGCGACCAGTTTGGTTGGTTAAAAGGCGAGGGTGACACGCTGCATTTGGGCTTAAGAATTGTCGCCGGACGAATTGACGATAGCGGCGCCCTGCGTTTGACCGGCATGCGTGCACTGGCGACGCTGCTCGTAGACTCCGGGGCAGCTGAGGCAACGCAAATACGGCTGACGCCAAATCAGAACTTGCTGATCGCTAATATTGCACCGAACTTGCGGCTGGAAATCGATCACATACTGCGCAAATTTGGCCTGGCGACTTATCAAGACGCAGGCAGCGTGTTAGCGCACGCGATGGCCTGCGTTGCGCTGCCAACTTGCGGTTTGGCGATGGCCGAAGCGGAACGCTATCTGCCTGAATTTGCTGGAAAATTGCAGGCGCTGTTGAGCAAAGTGGAACTGGCTGATGCGCCGTTGCAACTGCGTATTAGCGGCTGCCCGAATGGCTGTTCCAGGCCCTATGCCAGCGAAATTGCGCTGGTGGGAAAAGCGCCTGGACGTTACAACTTGATGCTAGGTGGCGACCACTTAGGTACCCGCTTGAATCAAATCTATCGAGAAAATCTGGCGGAGCCGGAAATTCTAGCCGCGCTAGAGCCGCTACTGGTGCGCTATGCCAAAGAGCAAACCGCCGCCGAGCGCTTCGGCGATTTTTGTGTGCGCACCGGCATCGTCGCCCCTATTAAAACCCGCGAAATTTCAGCCCGAGTCGTGTCATGAGCAAATCGAACATTATCAAACCGCAATTGCAACAAATCGAAGCTAGTGCTAACTGCGCCCGCGCTGGCGTTTTGGTGGAAAATTTGAGCCAAGTCAATGAATACTTGGCTAGCCAAACTGCGCAAGCGCGCATCGATTGGGCGCTGGAATATTTACCAGGCGCACACGCGATCTCCAGCAGCTTTGGCGCGCAATCGGCGGTGTTATTGCATATGAGCAATCAAGCTTCGCCCGGTATCCCGGTTATCTTTGTCGACACTGGTTTTTTGTTTCCCGAAACCTATGACTTCGCCGAAGCACTGACCGCCCGCTTAAATTTGAATGTGCGGCGCGCTCAGCCTTTGACAGCGCAGCGTTGGGACGAAGCGCAAGTCGCGAATTTGCAAGAGGCCGGGGTCGACGCCATCGGGCGCTACAACCACGCGCATAAAGTCGAGCCGATGCAGCGTGTGCTTTGCCAAGAGAAAGTCAGCACCTGGATCGCAGGGCTGCGGCGCGTGCAGTCGGATTCGCGTAGCGAGGTGCAATTTTTGCAGAATCAAAATGGCCGATTAAAATTGCTCTGCATCGCGGACTGGACGGATCGCGATGTAGGCCGTTACTTATCCCAACATGATTTGCCATATCACCCGCTCTGGGAGCAAGGCTATGTTTCTATTGGCGATCGCTACCTGACGTCGCCACTACTGCCCGGTATGCGCGAAGAGGACTCGCGGTTTTTTGGGCTTAAGCGAGAATGTGGTTTGCATAGTTAACATAGCAATCCGCCAAAGGCGGATAAATTGCGAAGCTGAAACGAAGTGGTTCAATCGAGATTTTTCGTTCGGAAAATCTCGATCGTCTTATGGCCCCGAGTTTTCCTGGCCCACTCGCAAAAAACATGATTTTTGCTGCGCGATTCTGATCGCTACACTGGGATTAATTTGATTCCAAATCAAAAGCCAGAAGACTAAAGAAATCAATTGGTCGCAGCGGAATGGCAGGTTGCAATGGAAAATCTGGGTTCCCGCCGTTTGTCATAAGCAAATGGGGC
>JAYVAQ010000041.1:0-2605 GCA_043750875.1 Rhodanobacteraceae bacterium | reverse complement strand
CACAGCATGCATGGCGCAGCGCTCGGCTGGCTCGGCCAAGTAACCGACCGCGTTGCGACCTGCCCGATTGTCGAAAACGGCGCGGTGAGAATTCTGAGTCAACCTAAATATGCCAGCGGCACCCCCATCAGCACGTCGAGTGCCGTGTTCGCGGTGCGCGAGATACGTAATGTGACAGGCTACGAATTCTGGGCAGATGATCTGAGCCTACTTGACGCCGACCGCTTTGATGCGACTGCGCTGATGGGGACTTCGCAGATTACAGATTCGTATTTGTTAGCGCTGGCCGTCAACCGCGACGCCGTGCTGGTGACGCTTGATACGCGATAAATGCTGTCTGCGCTGACTGGAGCGGCTCAACGACACCTACACACATTGCGTACCGGCGGAAACTTGCGCTGATTTGTTAGCTTGTGCCCACTCGCAGACCGACACCAAGGCACCCCGACTGTTGCAAACGGTTTAGTGCGTGGTCTACCCCCTCACCTGCCTCCGCGCGACCAGTTTTGAGGGCGAAACGCACATTATTAGTGTCTGACCGGATTTACGCGCATTTACGCGGATATACGCGCGGCGCTGCGAGCTGAAGCTGAACATTTCAAGCACACCACCAACCGCAGAAACAGCGCATCCAAACTACTGCCGCATCAGCTTGATAATTTGGACCATAGACCCCACTATGTGCATTTTCCGCTGGACAGCACTGATGTTTTACGGGCATTTCGCTGGGAGATGTTGCGGCAGCCCGGCGGACAGGGCGCACGCCCAAGTCACTGGAGCCGACGGCGTCAATTGAGTCGGCGTTAATACCAAAATAGGTTGAACCGCCGCACCGGTAGCCTTCGTCGTGAGCGTAATCGTACCCGTGCCGGGAGCTATCGTAATCGACGCCACGTATCTCATGCCCGGCGTAAAGACGTAGCCTGTGTTGGTCGCCGTAATGCCGGCGAGTCCCACCGCGTCCGATGTGGCAATTTCAGCTACTGCCAGCTTTGCAGGCAATACAAGCCTCAAACCTTCGGTCACTTTGGCACGGATCGTGTAATTCTGATAGGCCGGAAACGCAATAGCCGCCAAGATACCGACAATTGCGATGGCAATCATCAGTTCGACCAACGTGAAGCCGCTGTGCGTCGTGCGTTCGGGGCGTGTCATTTTCGGGCACTCCTAATGTTCATTTATTGCTTCGGCGTCTCACGCTACTGCCTGCGGGGGAGCGATTACGATCGGTCGCATTCGTTAAATCACATCCTGATGATGCGACGGCCACCTAGGCCACGGATAAAGTCAGCTCATCACGGAGAGATTGGCTGTTAATCATACGCGCGAAAGACTCCAAAAGAAAAAGCCCCCTCGCGGGGGCTTTTGGTCACACGTTAGAGATTAAACGCAGCCAGATGGAATCCACGATGATTTGAAGTTACCACCGCTAGCGGTGCAGGTCCACCGCTGAATTTGGCTAGAAGCTGTCACAGTCGGGGTAATGACCATCGTGACGCCGGTGACCGCGCCAGAGTTAAACGCCACCGAAATGACGCCGGCAGCAGTAGTTGTCGCGCCGCCTGCTGGAAAGTATTTACCCGCCAAAAGTGCAGCAGAAGCAATAGTAGCCGCGGATGCGGTGGCAGCAGGACCGCTGCCAGCAGACGCAGTGTCAACACCAATATCTGCCTGTACGCCTGCCGATACTTTAAGCGCCTCAGTCATCTGCGCACGAGCGGTGTAGTCCACATAAGCAGGCAACGCAATAGCAGCCAAAATACCGATAATTGCAACAACAATCATCAACTCGATCAGGGTGAAACCCTTTTGAACGTTACGTTTCATTTTCAATTTCCTTCCCCGGATCGGGATTTAGTTAACTCAGCGAAAGCCGCTGCATGGTTCCCATAAGGCAGTGGTCGTGCCAGCGGGTGCCAGCTTGAGTTAAAAATTGTTTCGAGAGACGTAATCCTTTGATTTACAAAGGAATTGTCAAGAGTCTGAATGATGCTGGCCTGCAAAGAACTTTGACTGGGTGATGCGGTAGCCGAGTTTTCTGCGAATGTCAGTGACATTTTTTGTCAGTTCTGTGACGTGCGGCGGCGAATGTGGGTGATTTCGGCACAGCACCACGGCAGTAAAGTGCTTGGCACTAGACGAACGCGCTGTATGACCATGACCCTCGCGCGCAGCGAAGATCCAGCTGCCAGCCATAACATGATGCAAGTCCCCGCTGCCGAGCCAGCGGCCTTTTCGAATCCCGCCTGTTGCGAGAATGACGTCTGTGTGACGCCTACCACGGAACTATCTCGGCATCCCTAAGTGAACCAATATCGCGTCCTCGACGGCCAATAGATCGGGTTTGGAGAGCGTGCCCAGTTGCGTTTTAAGGCGGCCCTTGTCTGCGGCCATGATTTGATCGCACATGGCTTTGGACGGCGTGCCTGCGACGGTGACCATCGCCTCGCCAGGGTATTGGCGGGCAACGTTAGTCGACATCGGCACGACGACGACGCGGGCTAAGTTTCGGTTGGCCGCATCGTTACTGACGATAACTGCAGGGCGCGTTTTGCGAATTTCTGTGCCGACTGCTGGATCAAACTCGACCCACCACACTTCACCG
>JAYVAQ010000040.1:0-2748 GCA_043750875.1 Rhodanobacteraceae bacterium | reverse complement strand
GATATGGTGAGTGCGGCAACGCACGCGCTTGATTTGCTTGCGGGATGGTCCGCAATAATTTGGGAACGTCCTAACCCTACCGAAATGGGCGGGACTACCTACCTTGCCGTTCGCGGCATCATCGAAACAAATAAGGAGGTTTAGTCTCGTGCCGATTATGTTTATGAAGGATGCCAATATCAAGTTGGTTGCGGCGGGCGGCGTTCTTGTCGAATACAACGGGCAGGTAGCATCTGCCGAAATCGAGGTTTCGCCGGGTGACGAGGTTTCGTATCCCACACTTGATGGGAACGTGGCGAGTAACGTTGGACCCCCTAGCTATTCGCTCGTTTTGCGAGCGGGGCAGCAATGGGATATCACCGGACTCGCTCGCTTCCTTTGGGACAACGAAGGCGATTTGCTTGACTTTAAGTATCAGGCGCACGGGGCGGGCATCATTGACGCTACTACTACCCCGTCCGTTACGGGGCAATGCCGCGCGGTCCCCGGTAACTATGGTGGCGAGGTTGGCACATTTGCTGAAATCGAAGTTTCTCTGCCTTGCGCGGCAAAGCCTGTATTGGACATTGTAAATCCATGACGACAGGCGAAAGCGATACGGTCGTAATTGTCTTAGCGGTTCTAGCGTTTTTGACGACAACCATTACCGCGATGATTGCGGCATGGGTCGCAGTCAAGACAAAGGAAACCGCGAAGGTAACGGTGGAAACTCACGAAATGGTTAACTCGCGGATGACCGAATTACTCGAAATTACCAAGTCTGCGAGTCATGCCGAAGGGGTCATCGAAGGGGTAGCGATGCCCCAACCGAGGGCGTTGACAGAAAGCGCCACTAACATAGATAGGACTCTTGACAAGCAAGTCTAAGTATGCATCGAACCTACCATATCTGCTAGAAGGTATCGCCACGCCACGAGGATTGGAAAGCTATACGAGTAGTTAACTCCTAATCTAGCGAGGCGTGGCGACCCTTTCTAGGCGGTTGTGGGGCATTCACGAGGGGCATTTTCGATGGCAAATGGGAAGCTAGAAGTCAAGGGGAAAGCGGAGGTAGTGCGCGCTTTCGATAAGCTTTCCGACGAAATGGAAAACCTCTCGGACGTAAATGCAGAGGTTGGCGAACGTCTCATAGGGGACGTTCGGAGCAAAACTAGGAACCGTACTGGCGCATTGCGGGACGCGTGGGTAGCTGACGGAACCGCAATCGCGGCGCAGTTTAGCAATCCGCAGAGTTACGCGGTAGTGCAGGAAATGGGCGGAAAGAAAATCGCCGCTACCCATGCCGTTAAGCAAGCATATGAAGGAAACGCAGATGCTATCACCAAAACCTATGGTGACGGAGTTAAGCGACGTGCAAAACGCGCCAATATCCGAACCGCTTAACCTATCCGAAATCGCGGCGCGTCACCCTGTTAATGTTCGTCGCATGACACTAGACCTTGCTACGTTTGACGCATCGCAGTTAACGTTGTTAGAGGTTTTAGATATGTCGGAGGTTGCGGGGGTAGCTCCGGATAAGCTGGCAGCGCTGCTAATGCGTAGCGGTATGGACCCCGCAAAGGCGCGTATGTTGTATGCGCTCGCGTGGGTTATTGTCAAGCGCGAGTTGCCGGATACCAAGTTTTCTGAGGTAGTTACTTGGAAGCTAGATGTAACCGGAAAAGCTGACCCTGTAAAAACCGAAGTTTCCAAATCCCGAGCGCGTGCGCGCGTCAACGCTGCGACACTTTCCGGACTTCCTCCGAGCGAAGCGGAAAAGCTGACGGTTGCGGAATTGCAAGCGTACCGAGACAATCGACCCAAGGCGCGACGCGCGACCCCGCGCGCAAGGAAGCGCTAAATGGCAATGCGTGGGGTTGGGTTAGTCGTCGGCGTAACCGGCGATATTTCCGGATTGCAGAAAAGCCTTGGGCAAGCTGGCGGGGACGTTAAAGGGTTCGGTGGGATTAGCCTTGCTACCGCTGCAAAGGTTACGGTTATCGGCGGCGCGGTTGTCTTGGCCGCAGAAGCGCTTTGGGAATTGGGCAAAGCTGCCGACGCGGACCGCACGGAAGCTAAAAAGCTAGCTGCCGCGATTGACGCAGCGGGAGCCGCTACAGGTGATTGGACCGCGCAAGTTGACGCGGCGATTGTCGCGGGACAAGCAAAGGCGTTTAGCGATAGCGAGACGCGGGCAGGATTGCAAGCGCTCGTTACGTCAACCGGGAGCGTCACGGAAGCGACTACGCTACTGGCGACCGCGCAGGATATCGCGCGACTCCGGGGCGTCGATTTGGCGACCGCGTCCGATGCTATAGCGAAGGCGGTACAGGGGTCCGATGGGGCGCTCCGTAAGCTAATCCCCGGACTCGCAAAGGGAGCAACCGCAACCGATACAATCGCTAACGCGCAGCGAGCGGCAGCGGGACAGGCGGATATTTTTGCGGATAGCGCCGAAGGTGGCGCAATGAAAACGGACGATGCAATGGGGGAGCTAGCCGAGACAATCGGGGAGGTTTTGCTCCCCCTTATGGATGCGCTTATCCCGGCAATTCTACCGATTATTGCGGCGTTCGGAAAGCTAATCAAGGCTATTCTGCCCGTGCTTATCCCGATGGTGCAATTGCTCGCTAAGGCGTTTGGATTTGTCGCAACCGTTTTATCAACGGTTATAGGTTTCGTCGCTGACCTTATCGGTTTTATTGGTCGGTTGCTCGCCCCGTTGGGGCAAGTGCTAGATGCGCTTGCGTCACTTAATCCATTCGGTGA
>JAYVAQ010000039.1:0-2058 GCA_043750875.1 Rhodanobacteraceae bacterium | reverse complement strand
TACATTTCGATCAGATTTCCGCGTTGCACAAAACCATACGCAGCTCCAACCCAGATGCGGCGCTATATTGGCTGGTGCGCATGTTGGATGGCGGAGTTGATCCGGAATACCTCGCGCGCCGCCTGACCCGACTGGCCAGTGAGGACATTGGCAACGCCGACCCGCGCGCACTGGCGTTAGCGCTATCGGCCTGGCAAAGCCTAGAACGTTTAGGCGCGCCCGAGGGCGAGTTGGCGCTGGCGCAATTGGTGCTGTATCTGGCGTCTGCACCGAAAAGTAACGCCAGCTATGTCGCCTTCAAAGCCGCAAAAGCGTTCGTCGCCGCGCACGGCACGTTGGAGGTACCAAATCATTTACGCAACGCCCCAACCAAGTTGATGAAAAATCTAGGCTTCGGCGCGCATTACCAATACGACCACGACGCGCCCGATGGCATTGCACTGAGTCAATTCGGCTTTCCCGAGGGTTTTGAAGCCACCCAGTTTTATCAGCCAGTCGCACGCGGCTTGGAGATCAAAATTGCCGAAAAGCTCGCCTGGATTCGCAGTGAACGGGGCAGGGCGCAAAAGTCGGTAAAGGGGAAATCGATTTGATTTCGGCGAAAATTGCTGCGCTGTTGTGGGTGTTTTTAGGTGGCGGCCTAGGTGCCAGCGCGCGTTTTTTACTCGGCGAATGGCTGCGCCCTGTTTTGAAATCCAGCTTTCCCTGGCCCACGCTTGCTATCAATGTGATTGGTTGCGCAGTCGCCGGTTTGTTAGCCGCACGTTTTGGCTTGAGCAATCCCGAGCACCCGAGGCGCGCATTCGTTTTAGTCGGGGTGCTCGGCGGCTTCACCACATTTTCCGCGTTTGGCTTGGAAAGTTTGGCGCTGGTGCAGCAGGGGCGGATTTTGCTGGCGACGATGTATGTGTTAGCGAGTGTGCTTGGTGGATTGCTGGCGGTTTGGCTAGGGTTTGCACTGTGGCGTTAAGATTCGACGAAGCTAGCGCTTTTTGTTTGGATTCCAGCTGTGCCAACGACAAACACAATTCATTTTTTAAGCCGGTCCGGCCTTGCGAATATTGCAGCGACTTTGCGGTTTGAAGTGCGCCGCAAGCGACCGGAGCGTTACCTACTGTATCGGGAAATTATGAGCGATCTACAACACCTCCAAGCTGCAAATCCATTTGTGGAATTGCCTACCGTCGCGCCTTTTGTATTGGCTTGCGATAAGGAACAGTTGGATAAGTTTGATAAAAAGCATGAAAAAAATCAAAAAAAGTTAATCAAACGCGATCGGTTGCCAGAACCGCGCCAAGGGCCGATTGACGCGAAGTTATTCATATTGCAAGCAAATCCGAGCTTTCAAAATGGCGACGTTCCACTCACCCAAGAGGTCATCAACGATACGCATCGAAGGCTGCTTGATGAGTATTCCTTGCACCAAGGTTTTGACACTGATAATCCATGGTGGAGTAGTCGTTATCGCTGGTTGATAGAAGCAGTCGAGGAAAAAAAATTACTCGCGAAAAACATGTGTTCGGTCGAGCTGTTCGCATATCCGTCAGCCAGATTCGGTCACAGCAATCCTCGGCTGCCTTCTAGCGATTACCAGCTAAATATCGTGAACCGCGCGATCGATAGACGTGCAATCGTTGTAGTTACCCGTAGTTGGTCTGACTGGGTTAAAGCTGTCCCGAGGCTAAAAACCGAGCTTGATAACACCGTATTCAAAATGAACAGTCCACAAAATGTAAGTTTTTCGCCTACGAATTTACGGCCGGGTGTATTTGAAAAAATTCGCGATTTTTTGGTGCGTCATGCTAAACGTTAGCGCGAATTTCGCTTGCAGGTGACGGTTTAGTCAACGGCCAAGCATTCATAGCAACGGATTTGTCCAACGTGACTCTGGGAACCGGGCAAAATCGCTGTCGCTGGAAAAGACTTGCAATCCGTGCTCTAGCGCGAGGGCTGTGAGGCTTAAATCCATCACCAGATCCCCAATGGGCTGGTATCGCTGCATTAATTGATCGAATATCGCCCGGTGCTCGATGCCGGGCGTAGGTACCCAAACGCGCG
>JAYVAQ010000038.1:0-2510 GCA_043750875.1 Rhodanobacteraceae bacterium | reverse complement strand
TTCCGTCATGCTTGGGTTAAACAACGGCCCGAAGCCTTTGTGGACTTCGGTGGAAATAAATGCCATCCACTCGCGCAGGCGGGTGCGCGCCATGGTGCCATGTGGTGGCGCTTTTATACCTTAAAACCGATGAAAGTCGGGATTTGGCGAATGAGAAGGAAATTAACGAGTTTGCGGAAGCGCATCGCAAAAATCTGGTCTGGTTAAACAAACAACGTTGGATTTCGAATCACGGCGCGGGCCACACCGGCATGTTGTGACTTGTCTCGTAGAAAAATTTCAAGTGCGCTCTTTGCCGATTCTTGGAGCGTAATGTTGCCCACTTCTTGCGCTTGCTGAAGCACTGTTATCAGCTTTTTTACAGCATCAAGTATTTCTAACCTGTTGTCGCGCAGCCTCTTGCGATCTAGGTGACAAATCTCAATCGTTTTTTTACCGCGCTCAGTTAAACCAATAGCGCTGCCATCCGGCGCAAAACCGATGTGCAATTCTGGCTCATCAATGCACGGGTTGAGCAATAGCGGGCGTTCAGCCAACAAATCACCCTCGTGGCTCATGCACCGATCTTGCTCAATTTCTAATGGGAACTGGTCGAGCTTGCCTGCGAGGCGTCCGGCACCCTCGGTTAGTGAGGCGCGATCATGCCGCCGCTGATTGCAAAATGCACAGCTCGGTAGCAAGTTACTCCAGGTGTAGGCCAACCAGTAGTAGCCTGGGTGTGCAGAATTTTCCGCGACCTGCCCTTTAGGCCGATAGTGCTCGACGTCCCAATCCGCATTGATACCAATCTTGGATTCGCAATAGGCACACTTTTGCCCGAATAGCTTTTCGAGCACCTTTCGCACTTCTGGATCGCCGTAAATATCGGCCTTTACGCTATGAGCAGCTTTTTCGAGCAATGCGAGTGCGGTCGCCTTCTCCGCGCTTTTCAACCAAGTAACTTTAGGCGTCAATGCAGCGCCGGTATCTGGATCAATGCGATCTCGAATACCGCGAATCACAGACTTGACGCTTTTGCTGCGGCCAGCACTTCCTTTAGTGCGGCATCCAATTCTGGATCCACTTCAGCTAAGCGATTACGACTGGGTTTTGACAAGGTTACAGACGCTAAGCCGAACGCATCTTGGCTCGTCGGGCCTAAACGCTGCTCAGATAACGTCGCATCAATCATCGCCGCTTTGAAAACTTCCCGCGCATTTTCCGTCTCGTGCGTTTGTGCCGGTGCATCGAATAGATTCGGATGTACCAATACATCTTCGGCGCTGTATCCCGTCAAATCAGGCGTTGGAACGCGCACGATGCTGCCATCGGCTTGCCGCTGCAGGGAGATCACATTGTCGCTAGGAACACTCAGCGCTACCAACGGGGAATGCGTGGTCACAATAATCTGGCACTTCGGCAATAAAGCCTGCAACTTCGGCAAGATCTCTAACTGCATCGACGGGTGTAAATGCTGCTCAATTTCATCTACCAGCAACACGCCGCAAATATTGCCTTCCGCGTCAAACGCGTCGGCCTTCATGGCTTGCGCAAAAAAATCCAGTATCCAGGTGAAGGTAATGCGGTGACCGTCAGCCCAGGAATGAAAATCGTATTGCTCGTCGCCTGGGCCATGAATTATTAAGCCGCCGCCTAATACGACTTGAATAGTTTGCTCATCCGAAAGTCCGATAAGGCGTTCGAGCGATTTCCACATTGCGCCAAACGTGGGTGCATCAATGCGATCTTGCAGCCTTCGAATCGTAAGTTCTGGCTCGGTTAGAGGCTTTGGAACATTAAACAGTGTTGCAGTGGCATCTTCAAATGCGTAGCCATTGGAGGCGCTGGAGTCTGGGCCTGAGAAAAACCGACTCACGCCGTATGCGCAAACAAAGGCAATTTCTTCATCAAACGCTAGAACTCCTGGCGATACGAAAGTGTTGCCATCCTTCAACATTGTAGTGAATGTACCGTTCACACCGTCACGTACTAAGTGCGAGTTCAGCACCATCACGTCTTTCTTGAAGGACCCCAAAGTGCCCCCACGTGCCACGAATTGACGCAAGCCACGCACGCCGCCTAACAACGCCGCCACTGCTCGAAGCAGCGTCGTCTTACACGTGCCGTTCTTACCGATCACAACGTACGGGCCAGTTACAGACGCGAAATCCAATTTCAGACGCGCGAAACCACGCAGATTCACAATTTCAATGTGTTTTAAGGTGATGGGAACTCGAGCCAATTTTAAACTCCTTCATTTTCGTCAGCGCGGAAATGATACCCACATTAGCCAGCAACCAGACCGCTTTGTTTTGCCATGCATTGCAGGACGCGTAAAAGAAAAAACCCAGCATCAAGTTCGCTGCTTGCCCTAAAACTTCAGGCAAGCAACAAACCCATTCTGGGCCGTTATATCGAATGGCCGTATCGAATTATGCCGCCGCTTCCGCCGCCATCGCTTCAATCACTTTTGGACGTGCCGCAATGCGTTCAACATAGCGAACCAACGCTGGCCATTGGCTAATATCCAC
>JAYVAQ010000037.1:0-2162 GCA_043750875.1 Rhodanobacteraceae bacterium | reverse complement strand
CCGTCTTTACTTGGGTAAAACACTTGCTCGGTTTGATAATCGGCCGGGTTGAATTTCAAGTTGGGCTTTTTATAGCTGGAGATGCTGTTGGTTTTTAGATCCAGCTTAAATAACTCAGATGGATTGGTATAGCTGGCGAAAGAAAAGTAAGTTTCCTGATCTTTTTGCTTGCCGCCAAAACCGTTCACCGTGCCGACGCCGGGAAGTTTGATTGCGGTGACTGTGCCACCATCTAAGCTGACGCGCGCGACTTCGGATTTTGCATCGCGCAAATAGCTGGCGATAAAACTATCGCCGACCAAGCTAACGATTAGCAAAGTCGCATCGGATTCTTTGATGATCGTTTGCCAATTTGCTGGCTCAGGCTTATTCAAATCAATCGCGATCAGCCGATATTTTGGCGCGCTGTTCGTGGTTAGGAAATAGAAGGTGCTACCGATATTGCCAACGAGGCCGTAGGTTGCATCCATATTATCGATCAGCTTGATCCAGTCGCCTGCAAAACTGCCGTCCGCCGAAATCTTCCTGATATAGACCAAGTTTCGCTCATCCGTGCCTTCACTGATCGAATTGACCAAATATTTGCCATCGTCTGTGACTGCAAAACCGGCAGATCGATCCGGTTCGCTGGGTTGCTCAAACACCAGCGCGTCAGTACTTGCGCCTAATTTGTGGAAATAGACTTTTTGAAATTTATTCGCGGCTTTGAGCGCGTTTTCACCCTCAGGCTTAGCAAACGCCCCGTAATAAAATCCGCTGCTGTCCGGTGCCCACGTTGCACCGCTAAATTTGCTCCACGCAATCGCATCAGGTTTATCAATGCCGGTGGCGATGTCGCGCACTTTCCATGTTTGCCAATCCGAGCCACCGTCCGACACGGCATAGGCCAAATATTTGCCGTTCGGCGAAACATCTAGGGCATTCAGCGCCGCCGTGCCATCGCTGGAAAGTTTATTCGGATCTAGCAAAACGCTTGGCTCTTCCGTTGGGTTTGCCATGGTGTAAAGCACCGCTTGGTTTTGCAAGCCATCATTGCGAGTCATAAACCAGCGCCCGCCTTCGGAAAACGGCACGCCAAAGCGTTCGAAATTCCAAAGCTCAGTCATGCGTGCTTTTAGTGCATCTCGGCTCGGCAATGTCGCTAGCACGCTTTGCGTCATTTCGTTCTGCGCGGCAATCCAAGTCTTGGTCGCGTCTGAATCAATTTCCTCCAGGCCGCGATATGGGTCGGCTACTTTGACATCGCCGTACTCATCCACGGTGTCCATACGCGCAAAAGTTGGATATTTGCTGGCTGTCATAGTCGTACTTTCAGTCGCCGTTGTCTCGGCTTTTGGATTCATGGTTTCCGGCTTTACTGATTCTTTTGCGCAGGCCGCAATAAAAAACATCGTGGCAAGAGTTAAAGGCAGTTTGGTTAAGTTGCGCATTTGAATAAAGCTCCGCTTGATTTACTTGAACGAGGTTTGGTTGCCGATTGAATCGCGCTCGGACGTTACCGCGAGAATTGTCAGAGTTGAAGTGAGCAAAGACCTACTTTTAAACATATTCTGGCCTTGATCAATACGCTGGCTTTATTTGGGTTCGTCGCCGGAGATAAATCTCGGGCCCTTGCCCGCAGTTTTCTCGTACAAACCACCGCCCGCTTTGCGATATTGCGTAAAGCCGCCTTTGGCAACGTTTTTTTCTTTGAGTAAATGCGCGCTTGACATCGCCATCGCAGAAGCCGAAAGCACGCGCTGAATCGCCACGCCACACGTTGGGCAATGCGTTAAATCTGCTTCGCTCATGCGTGCAAACACTTCCAGTTCACCGTTACAGGCCGGAGTGCCTGCGCATGGCGCCAGGGCGACATACTCATATATGGGCATATTTAACTCGCCTCATTACTGCTGACATCGGCTTCAATGTCTGCTTCTGCCAGTTCTTCTGGAGACTCAAAAACCGCACTCAGAACGGGTGCGACAACATCTAGCGGCGTGTAGCCGCGTAAACGATTCACGGTCAAGCAAAAAAGTTCCGCCGTGCGCTGCGCATCATAAAGTGCCGAGTGCGCCTCAGCTTGATTCCACGCCAAGCCGGCCGCGCCCATGGATTTCGCCAGCACCGTCTGGCCGTAGCACAAACCGGCGAGCGTGACGGTATCGAACACGCTAAACGGG
>JAYVAQ010000036.1:0-2423 GCA_043750875.1 Rhodanobacteraceae bacterium | reverse complement strand
ACGCCGCGAAAGCAGCAAATCCAAGCGGGGTGGCACAGTGAACACTGGAAACTTATCCGGCGTCATGACCATTATGGCCTTTGTCGCGTTTTTAGGCATCGTGTACTGGGCATTTAGCGCAAAGCGCAAGGCCGATTTTGACGCTGCAGCGCGGCTACCTTTGGAAGACGATCCAACCGCTAACGTGACAGTGGATGCCGACACGAGTAAGGACCGCAGCTAATGAATTCGTTAACTTCTTATCTTATCATTGCGTTTGTAGTGCTCAACATTGCTGGCTGCTTTTGGCTGCTGCGCTGGACGGCAACAAAGCGCACCAGCAATCCAAAACACGGCGCCGTTGATGCAACACACACAGCAGCAGAGGACGCAGGGCTAAACACCACAGGCCACGTTTGGGACGAGGACTTAACCGAATACAACAACCCGCTGCCGCGCTGGTGGTTGAATATGTTCTACCTTTCCATTGCATTCGCGGTCGGCTATCTGATTTTGTATCCTGGCCTAGGCAATGTTGCAGGCTATTTTCGCTGGACGTCGCAGCACGAGCACGATGTGCAAGCGCGGGCTGAGCGGGAAACCTATTTGGCAGCCTTTGCACCATTTCGTGAGCAGAGCATTGAGGCGCTTGCCAGCAACGCGAACGCGCTGCGCATGGGTCAGGGCATCTTTAATAACAACTGCGCGGCTTGCCATGGCTCAGACGCCCGAGGTGCCAAAGGCTTTCCAAACCTGACCGATAACGACTGGCTTTATGGCGGTGATGCGCAGGCAATTGAGCAAACGCTACGTGAAGGTCGAGCCGGCGTGATGCCGGGATGGCACGCAGTGGCAGGCGATGCAGGCGTTGCCGAGTTGCTTGCATACACTCGCCAACTTTCCGGTGCACCAGAATCGGCGGCGGCAATAGCAGGAAAGGCGCGGTTCGATATGTTGTGTGTCGCCTGCCACGGTAGCGAAGGTAAAGGTAATCAAGCGCTAGGTGCACCGAATTTGACTGATCAAATTTGGCTGTATGGCGGTGATGATGCCAGCATAACGGCGACGCTTGCGAACGGACGCGGTGGCGTTATGCCCGCGCACAAGGCAATCCTAAATGACGATCAAATCCGCGTCATGACCGCCTGGGTATTGGCACAAAGCGCGAACACTCAAGCGCAAAGCACCGCTGCAGCGCCATGAAACCCATTGGCAAAGATAAGCCAGTAGCCGCATTGCCGGCGCTCGAGTCAAGCGAGAAGGACACGCAAGATTCAGATGGCGCGGCGCATGTGGCAGCGAGTGGCTTGAGCCCGCGCGCCATCTGGATGAGTGTTATTTTATGGCCAAGCTTTATGGTCGCGGGCGTGGCAACGATGGTGTTCTTTGCCTTCGTCGACCCACACGATTTGAACCAAATATCATTTCCGCGCACGGAATTCTCGCGTGAACTTGGCTACACCCTGGGCTTTTTTCTGCTCTGGCTAAGCACCGCTACGGCAAGCTCTCTGACCGCTTTGCTGCTCGGTCGGGGCCGGACACAGTGATCGATATGGAAGGCCAAGCGAAGCCAACCAGCTCGAAACCCACGAAGGCGATTCCCAGCAAACTGATGGAAACGACTTCTATGTATGTTTCCGAGCCAAAAATCTATCCGCGCGAGATTAGTGGGCACTTCCAGAAATTGCGCGTCGTTGCAGCTTGGGTGCTCATGGGCTTATTTTATTTAATGCCCTGGCTAAATTTGAACGGCGAGCAAGCGCTGCTGTTTGATTTGCCCAAGCGCCAGTTTCACGTTCTAGGCTTAAATTTTTGGCCACAAGATTTTATTTTTTTGTCCGGCATTTTGGTGGTGCTAGCACTTAGCCTGTTCTTTTTCACCGCGCTCGCTGGCAGGCTTTGGTGCGGCTATGCCTGCCCACAAACCGTGTGGACTGAAGTTTTTCTGGCGTTAGAGCGGATAACCGAGGGCAATCGCGGGCAACGCATCAAGCTTGATCGTGCGCCGTGGAGCTGGAATAAGTTGCGCCGCAAAGGCTTGAAGCAGTTGTCCTGGATTACCTTGGCGGCCTGGACCGGAATGACCTTTGTCGGGTTTTTTAGCCCCATTCGCGAATTAGCACC
This sequence comes from Rhodanobacteraceae bacterium, assembly GCA_043750875.1. Lineage (GTDB taxonomy): Bacteria > Pseudomonadota > Gammaproteobacteria > Xanthomonadales > SZUA-5 > JANNYA01. The sequence goes on along the minus strand of JAYVAQ010000036.1, from coordinate 320 downwards.
CAGCTTGCTGCGCCTAGATGTCGGCGGTTGGGAAATTTTCTGGATCAGCTTTTATGGCCTAGCGACTTATGGCAATGCAGGCTATTTGCGCGAGCAAGTCTGCAAATACATGTGCCCCTACGCGCGCTTCCAAAGCGCGATGTTTGACCATGACACGCTGATCATTTGTTATGACACCGCGCGCGGCGAACCACGCGGCCCCGGCAAGCGCCATGCGGACGCCGCTATCAAGCTGGGCGATTGCATTGATTGCACGATGTGCGTGCAGGTTTGCCCCACCGGCATAGATATACGCGATGGCCTGCAATCTATTTGCAGGC
>JAYVAQ010000035.1:0-2980 GCA_043750875.1 Rhodanobacteraceae bacterium | reverse complement strand
GGCAGCCAACAATAAACACCCTGAAAAGCAGCGCGGTCAAATACAACGTCAGTCCCTCTGACTTGACCAATCGTGTTGTCGGAAAAATGGCTCTCCCATTCCGCAAACTGTAGCGGCGACATCGCGGCCATTTTTGTTAAATACGAGACTGGTTGGCGCGGTGGCATTACGACAGCTCCCTGCGCATTGCGCACAAACGGAACAACGGTCAAATAGTCGGGAAGTAAAAGCAGTGCGTATCGCGTATCGTCGATTTCGCTGGCGAGTGCGGGGACGGCTGTAGTCACCCGCAACATCTCGGCGGCACCATCTTGCCACAGCGTTACCAGCCGCCACTGACCCCAAAACGCGACCACCAGTAGACCGCAAAGCAACGCCACGCGCGCCCGGTGATGAGCAATCGCCAACCCCGTTGCAAGGCTGAACATCGCCCATGGAAAATAAAGATTGCGAATGCCTTCACCGTTATCTGATGCGACAGGAAATGAAGTGGCCGGTGCTATTAAATAAACCAGGAAACAACCAAACAAGGTGATAGCAAGAATAACGCTCAGAAACGTTGCGCGCTGTACCGCAGCCCTCAGCCCGGCAAGCCAAAAGGCAATGCCGATGGCAATGAAGCTCCACCATAAGACCGCATGTTGCCCATACGGATAAATAAATACTTGTTTCAACACGGCGACACGCGCAACAAACTCGCCAATATTTGCAGGAAAGTGCGAATCCGGGAATACTTTCCAAGGCGAACCAAACAGAAAATTGCGCCACGCAAAATAGGCGAGCGCCAAGGCAATCACCGGCCAATAAAAGGAGAGCGAATCCTTGATGGTAACGGTTAGCGTCACGCCAATAGTTTGGTTTTTAGAATGCTGATCGGCAAGATTTAACGCGAGCACCAATGCAAAGCCAACGGCAAGCATTGGCATCGCGCTTTCCTTCGATAGCAGCGCGAGTAAAAGACACGCGAGCGTGCCGATAGTGCGTCGCAAACTTAAACGTGGATGGGCAGCCAATAGCAGAAGCAGGAAACCAAGCGAGAACATGCACGCCAAAAGATCGAAGCGGCCCACCGGCCAGAAAGTACTCTCACCCGCGAAAGGAATCGCCAGAAACAGCGCGGCGACAGCAGCTGCAGTAAAACGCGCGTCAGCAATTCCGGCGCGCGCAGCCAAACGAAGTGCGAGTACGAATATCAGTGCGCCGTTGATGAGATGAATGACAAGGTTAGTAAGATGCCAGCCAGCGGCATTGGTGCCGTAAATAACCCAATCAAGCGCATAGGATGCAAACACAACCGGACGATAGGCATAGTTGCCGGAACCGAGTGGCAAATAGAGCCGACTCACTTACCAGTCAAGCAATTCACCTTTGCTTTGCGCATCCGCCACCCATGAGGCGTGCGCGAAATCGTCACTGAGGAAATCGCCGCCGATAGCGCGTAAATGAATTGCCACACATGCCGCTATTGCGATAAATAGAACGAGTGCTGCTATGGGGATATTCGGATGCCGCCAGTTAGCATTAATTGTTCTTGTTTGTTGCTGATCTGTCACAGGACACTTTTCAACATGGGAAAGGCGCATTGTAAACGACCGCATGGTGGACGATGAGGGTGTCCTAGATTTTGTGTTTATGGATTTTGCTAGGCGGGGTTGAACTGTTTCTCAAAACGGACCATAAACTGACTCATGGCGGGTTTCCAATTATGGATCGGCATCGTCCAACGTTGACTGATATTGCGTAGGCCCAGATACAACAACTTGATCGCCGCCTCATCGTTTGGAAATGACGCGCGCGCTTTTATCAATTTACGGCAGCTGAAGTTTACGCTCTCAATGGCATTGGTCGTATAGATGGCTTTACGAATCTCGGGCGCATAGGCAAAGAATGGAATTACTCGTGCCCAGTTATTCCGCCACGATTTCGCAATCTGCGGGTAAGCGGCATCCCACTTCAGCGCAAACGCATCCAGTGCCGCGTTCGCTTCTTCCACCGTCGCGGCGGTATAGACTACACGTAGATCAGCAGCGACTTCTTTACGCTGTTTCCAGCTCACAAAGTTCAAGCTGTTGCGCACCATGTGAACAATGCACAGTTGGACTTCCGCATCAGGATAAACCGCCTCAATAGCCTCCGGAAAGCCCTTTAGCCCATCAACGCAGGCGATCAGAATGTCCTCGACGCCACGGTTCTTTAGTTCGGTCACCACTGACAACCAGAACTTGGCACCTTCCGTCGGTGCCGTCCACAGCCCCAGCACTTCCTTTTGTCCTTCAGTATTCACACCAATGGCCAAGTAGATGGCGCGATTGGCGGCGCTGCCCGCTTCACGGGTCTTGACCATCAGGCAATCCAGATAGAGGATTGGGTAGAGGCGGTCAAGCGGACGTGACTGCCAGGCGCGTACTTCATCAGCCACGGTGTCGGTAATGGTCGAGATCAACGTGGGCGAGACCTCAATACCGAGCATCTCCTGTAAGTGAGCGGCGATCTCGCGGGTGCTCATACCGCGCGCGTACAGCGAGAGGATGCGTTCGTCAAAGCCGGGCACACGGCGTTGGTGCTTGGGCAGCAACTGCGGCGTGAAGCTGGCGTCGCGATCACGCGGAATGGCAATATCGACTTCGCCAAAGTCGCCGCTGATGGTTTTGGCCGAGTGACCGTTGCGGACGTTACCGGTACTGTTGCCAACGCTACCGTGACGAGCGTGCCCCAAGTGCTGGTTCATCTCGGCATTGAGGGCGGCCTCAAAGACGGCTTTGGTGAGTTGCTTCAACATGCCGTTCTCACCGATCAGATCGGCAGGCTGCTTGTAATGGGCGATGACGTGATCAAGCAGGGCTTGCGGGAAGGCGGGGCGCTCGGCTGCCGCTGGCGGGGCGTCGTTTGCCATGAGGTTGTCATTTAAGGCTTTGTTACGTTTCATGTAAGCTCCTTGGGTTGCATGGAGCCTAGCAAAAAATCAATCTACACAAAATTC
>JAYVAQ010000034.1:0-9653 GCA_043750875.1 Rhodanobacteraceae bacterium | reverse complement strand
CTGCGGTGCCCAGTGCTACGCGCTGCACACCGTGTGCAACGGCGCGGGAAGAAGACAGGCTATGAGCGCTGGCCGCTTTGATTATATCGGGCAACACGCCGCGCAAAAAGGCGGCGTGTTTCCTTTAAGCATTGAATGCGTTGACATCAATGATGCGCCAGTGGCGATTGTCGGGGCGGTCGAATTCACGATGTGGCGCAGTCAGAATGCCGGCGTTGCGGTGTTGCAAAAAACGCTTACGGTGGCAGCTAACGCAGCGCAAGCGATCATCACTGAAGCGGAGTTGGACGCGATCCCGGTGGGGCAATACGCCTATAGGATTCGCCGCGTATCGGGCACTGCCATCCTGTTGATGGGTGGCCTGTTTGCGGTATTGCCGCCTGGCACGGGCGTTGTACACAGCGATAGCACGCCGGTGCGCGTGGTTAATGGAACAACGGTGGTTCGGGTAATTGTTGCAGCGCCTGGTGCGGATGGCCCGCCTGGAGCTAACGGAGCAACGGGGCCTACTGGGCCAACTGGGAATACTGGCCCTGCAGGTGCAGCTGGCCCAACAGGGCCGACCGGGCCAACGGGGCCTGCAGGAGTAACCGCAATCGGCGCTCCGGTAACGGGCGCAACAAACAATCGAATTTTGCAGTCTGGAGCAACTGGGCTGCTGGAAAATCAAGCAACGTGGTATTTCGAAGATCTTGCGCTCGGCGGAATGTCAAGCCGTCAATGCTTGCGCACATCTGATAATTCTGGGGGGTTTGTCGCAAACGTGCCCGGGGGTGTGTTTTTGGGGCGTGCTGATAGCAGCGTAGGGCTGTTCATTGGCGCGTACAACATCAACGGGCCTGTTGTGCCAATCGGCGCAGCGTATGGGTTTGGAAACAACTCTAGTGACCACAGAACATGTGAGACGAAGCTCGAGCGCCACGATGTGAACGTGATCAAAGGTGCAGCGCTTGCAATGCGCACTTCCACAGTCTTGGGGCTGGCAGCTCTGGACGCCGCGATATGGATTGATACACAGGTAATTTGCACAGACGAGGCGGGCGGCAGAGTGCCCGTATTTTCTGACGGCACTAATTGGCGGCGCGTGACAGATCGCGCAATAGCAAGCTAAGGACAATCATGGCACTCGAATTAAGAACATCGACATCGTACGGCGCAGACGCGCTGTACTGGCGCGTAAAGTCGGTTGACATACGTCGCGACCAAGGCGTGGCTAGCTGGAGTGTGGACGGTTATGTGAGCCAAGCGCACTCGACTGGGTTACCAGTTGCGTCACGCGTATTCAACGTCAAGCTGGCGGAAATTGCTAGCGGCCCGCATGCCGAGCTTTTGGGCAACGCGTGGGCAGCGCTCGGCACTCTGATCTATACATTGAGTAAGAGTATCCCGGCATCAGGCGCGGAAGTTTCAGAATTTGCCACAGCGTTGGACGTGTATTGATATGACCGTTGACCAACTAACCGCCCTATCCATTTGTGCCGGCTTAATTTTGATGGCATGGATATCACGCCGGGAAACGCGTGCTGAAATTCATGCGCTGGCCGCGCGCATCGAACGCGCAGAAGAACGCAACCAACTTGCTGCAACGAAAGAAGAGTTCGAACTCGTTCGCTCCGATTTTAATGAAATCGGCCAACGCCTGGCTGGCCTCGAGGCCAGCTTCAAATCAACCAATCAAATGCTGCAAAACATTCACAACATCATGATGAGCCAACACAAATGAGCTACTTACAACAATGGTCAGAAACACGCCGCCGCTTGATGTTGGAACTATTGAGCACGCAACCCCAGTTCACCGCGAATGCCTCTGGCTTGGGTATCAGCCTTGGCGCGCTGGGTGCGCCATCGAGCACGGAGCAAGTACAGATTGATGCGGCTTGGCTTTGCGCCCAGGGCTTGCTGCGCACTACGACGGCGGGCGGCTATATGGTGTGCACGCTGACGCAGAGCGGCGTTGATCTTGCCAATGGTTTGACCGTGATGCCCGGCGTTGCGCCGCGCCGCGCGCAGTAAATCATGGGCCGTAAAAGCGCCATTCTGAAGTTGCCGAAAGCCGCGCGCGATGCGCTGGAGAAGATGGCAGCAAACGACGCCAATTCCTTGGCGGACTTGCGCGCGGGGATTCGCGAACTGATCGGCGTTGACGCAGCCGTGCCGTCTGAATCCAGCATGCACCGTTGGCGCACGAACTTTGCAAAGGTCGCTTCACGCTTACGCGAATCGCGCGAGATTGCGCGCGGCATCGTGTCCGAAGTCGGTGAGGCTCCGGACGGCGATCAGGGCCGCGCCATGACTGAGCTGCTAAGCGCGTTGGTTGTGCGCTTACTCGCGACCGCCGCAGATAAGGACGTATTGGATCTGGAAGAGGTTCGCAAAATTGCGCGCACGGTGCAGCAAGCGGCCGATGCCCAGCGCCAGACGCTAGAGCACAGCGAAAAGCTGGAAGCGGCATTTATGAAAAAGATGGCGGCGAAACAATCGGCGCAACTGGACGGCATGAATAAAAAAGGCGAGCTGAGCGCTGCGGCGATGGAAAAGATTTTGAGCATCTACGGCATGAACCTATCGCACTTCGGTGCGGCCGAAAATGCGACGCGCTGATTTGCCCAGGAAGCCCGCTTTCGCCTTGGGGTGGTATCCAAGCCTAGGGCAAACCTCTTTCGTCGATTTGCAACGGGTTTGCAACGGTTTGCAATTGGGGTTTAGCGCGTGAGTGTGGGGCTAATTTTGCCGGATTCCCTACAAAGCGGCCCTTTGGTCGCTTTGCCCGCTTTTCAGAAGCGTTGGGTGACCGACGGCGCGCGCATGAAAATCGGCATGTTTGCGCGCCAATGTGGCAAGACGTTTACGACGACGCTGGAAGCGGTCACCCGAATTCACATCGCAGAAATGAAAGGCCAGCGCGAACGCTGGGTGATTATGAGCCGTGGCGAGCGCCAGGCCGAAGAAGCGATGAAGGAGGGCGTGCAACGGCACGCCGAAGTGTTTGGCTTGGCTTTGTCGGAGTTAGAAAAAGACTATCGCGGTGACGATGGCTTGGAATACAAGAGCCTGGAAGTTAAGTTTCCAGGCGGTAGCCGCATTACCGCACTGCCCGCGAACCCCGACACCGCGCGCGGCTTTAGTGCCAATGTGATCGCTGATGAGTTTGCGATTCATGCCAAGGATCGCGAGATTTGGGGCGCACTTGCGCCATCGATATCCGCCGGGCACTTGATCCGTGTCATCAGTACGCCCAAGGGCAAGGCGAAAAAGTTCTACGAACTATTTACCGGCACAGACCCGCTTTGGAGTCGCCACAAAGCGGACATTTATCAGGCTGTGGCTGATGGCTTGCCGCGCAACATTCCCGAACTAAAATCGTTGTTGGCCGACGACGAACTCTGGTCACAAGAATACGAACTGCTGTTCCTCGACGGTGCCAGCGCCTGGATTGACATTGATACGATCTTGGCGGCAGAGCATGACTATGCTGGACGCCCAGACAAATACACAGGTGGCCCGTGCTTCGTGGGCATTGATATTGGTATCCGTCGCGACTTATTCGTGATTGTGGTGCTGGAGCTGGTGGGCGATGTCTACTGGGTGCGCGAGATCGTCGCAGAGGCCCGTATTAGTTTTGAGGCGCAAGACGCGCACCTGGCGCGCGTGATGAAAAACTATCGTGTGGCGAAGTGCTACATGGATCAAACCGGCATGGGTGAAAAGCCCGTGGCGGATGCCAAGCGCAGGCACGGCAGCACGGTTGTTGAAGGCATTATTTTCAACCAGCAGAGCAAGCAAGCACTAGCCACTGCAGGCAAACAAAAATATCAAAGCGGCCGCATACGCACGCCGATTGACACCAAGCTGCGCGATGACGTGCACGCGATCAAGCGCAATGTCGCAGTGGCGGGCATGCCCTCTTTTATCGTTGCTGGCGAGACTGACGGCCACGCGGATAGAGCCTGGGCGATCTTTTTGGCGTGTGCCGCTGCCGGTGGCGGCGTGCTGTTAACCGGTGGCTTTGAGGCCGTTGATAACAATCGTGCAGAGCGTGGCAAGCAGATGAACAAGACGTCTGACGAACAAGACGACGAAGAAGAACACAGCGGCAGTAGCCGCAAAGGTGTGTACGCATGAGCAACTTTTCAACGATTGTCGATCAATACGGCAACCCAATTTCACGCGCTGATTTGGTCGAAAGCCAAGGCGGCGCAGTCGCCTATTTACATCGGCACACAGCAGACCACCCGGCGCGCGGACTTACGCCAGCGCGCCTGGCGCGATTGCTGGATGACGCAGAGGCAGGCGACCCAACCGCGCAGTTTGATTTGTTTGCGGACATGGAAGAGCGTGACGGGCATATCGGTTCCGAGTTCCGCAAGTTGCGGCGTTCGGTATTGCGCGCGCCTTGGGATGTGGTGCCGCCTGAGGATGCGACACCGGGCGAGGTCGAAATTGCCAAGAAGCTTAAGACATGGGTGCTAGAGATTCCGGGCCTGCGCGGCGCGCTGTTTCACTTGAGTGATGCCATAGGCAAAGGTTTTTCCGCACTCGAACACAAGTGGGAAGTTCGGGCTGGGCAGTGGCGCATCGTCGAGCTGACGCACCGGCTGCAAAAATGGTTTCAGTTTGATCTCGAGGCGGATTCACCGCGCATCACGCTGTCTGACAATTCACCACGCGGCATTGCATTAAAGCCCATGTGTTGGACGCTGCACCAAAGCCAGTCCAGCAGCAACGGCATTGCGCGCAGTGCGATGTTTCGCTCACTGTCTATTCCCTACATGCTGAAGAACTTTGGCGTGTCGTTTTTAGCCGAGTTCTGCGAGGTGTACGGCATACCGATTCGTTTGGGCTATTACCCAAGCGGCGCGGGCAAGGATGATAAAAACAGCCTGCGCGCGGCACTGGCAAGCATTGGCCGTAACGCGGCGGGCATCGTGCCCGATGGCATGCGCATTGAATTCCAAAAAGCCGCCGAAGGTTCTAGCGACCCGTATGGCTGGTTGATTGATTGGTGTGAGCGGACTGAGTCAAAGATTATCAATGGCTCCACACTAACCGCTCAAGCTGATCGCAATAGCACTGAAGCGCTCGGCAAAATTCACGCCGAAGACTTCGACGAAATGGTGCAAGGGCATGGCATGGACTTGGGCGAAACGCTCAGCCGCGATTTGCTCTGGCCCATGCAGCAACTGAATTTTGGCGGTAGCGCCGCGCGCGCCTGCAAGTTCGTTTTCAACTATGAAAAGCCGGAAGATTTAAAGCTATTCGCGGAAAGCCTACCGGCGTTATCGGACATTATGGACATTCCGGCCAGTTGGGCATCCAAGCGCCTGAACTTGCCGCAAGCGGTGAATGGCGAGCCAGTATTGCGCAAACGTGCGCCAGTGACTGAAGCGCCTGGTGTTGCGGCGGCGCGGGCGCAGTATGGGCATGGTCAAACATCGTGCTGCCCAGTGCATGGCGCGTTGGGCGTGGTGGCCGCTGCGCGCGCAGCGGAGCCGCCAAAGCCAACGCTTTCCGGTGCTGCGTCTGACCAACTAGAGCTAGACACGGCCGCGATAATGGATGGCTGGATTAATGAAATCCGCGCACTGGTGGACTCTGGCGCGTCACTGGCGGACATTCGCGATAAGTTGGACATGCTGGTTGAAGATGGCTTGCCGCTGGATAAGATGGGCGATGCGATGGCAAAAGCCATGACGTACGGCAATCTGGTTGGGCGCGATGCCCAGCGCAGCACGGCGCTATAAGATGCCGTTGCAATCGAGCTTTGGTAATTTTGATGCTGCGACGGACTTTTTCCGGCGCAAGCTCAATATTCCGACTGCACGTTGGGATGATCTCCGGCACGGCCAGCACGCACATGGCTTTATGGTTGCGGGCGCGATGAAGATGGACTTGGTCAACGATTTTCGCGAAGCGGTAGACGCGGCAATCACAAACCAAGAAACACTCGCGCAGTTTCAGGCGCGTTTCGACACCATCGTTGCCAAGCACGGGTGGAGCTATAACGGTTCGCGCGGCTGGCGATCGCGGATTATTTTTGACACGAATATCAAGACGGCCATTGCCGCTGGGCGCTGGCAAACCATTCAAGACCCGGATTTCAAAGCACGGCATCCGTACCTGCGCTATGACCACAACTCTATTCTAAACCCGCGCGAAGTACATCAAGCATGGGATGGCAAGATCTATGCAGTGGATGATCCGTGGTGGGACACACACTTCGCGCCGAATGGCTTTGGCTGCAACTGCAGCGAAACGTCGATCAGTGAAAGGCAACTAAAAAAGCTGGGCAGAACTGGCCCGGATGTGGCACCCGAGGGCACAGATGGCATCCAGCCTGGCTGGGAGTACAACGTGGGGAAAGCATCGCAAAGTATGGGTGCAGCGAATCACTTAGGCCAAACCGTCATGGGCATGCCGACGGGGCTGCGTAACGCCACGCTAGCGGATGCTGCGCAGCACGGTGCAGAGTTCACCCGTGACTTTGCAGGCTTGGTGCAAGACGTTGCCAATACCATTTCAGGGCCAGTGCCACACCGCTACAGCAACCGCACCACGCCCGCTGGCTTTTTGTTGCCGGATGTTGTCGAAGCCCTGGAAGCGCGCGGCAAGTACTTGAGTACCAGCTTGATCGCAACGACAGACAAGCGCCTGGCGCACGTGATGCGCAATGCCAAACAGGTTCGTGGGCAAGGGCTAAGCCAGGCGCAAGTTGTGGCTATCCCAGATATTTTACGTGCCCCTGATGCAGTGTTGTTCGATATCACGAACGATACGTTGCTTTATGTGCGTGCGGTCAATGGCAGCCAGTACGTGAAAGTGGTGGTGCCGATTGACATCAAGATGGGCAATTCGGCGTTGCCGAAAGTGCATGCAAACTGGGTGAATTCAGCAGGCGTGGTGGATTACACCGCGCTACGTGAGCCGAATTACAAGATCCTGCGGGGCCGAATATGATCTGTGACCAGGCGCAAAAGAATGTGCGTCGGGCGGGTCGCCATGCCCGCATCCACAACCCCCGTTGCCAGGGCCACTGCGTGCCCAGTAGCTTTCTGGGCGTCGCGACGCGAGGGCTAGTCTAGCATGAGCGAGTTTCGCATCCAATACGATAACCGCGACCTGACATTGGTGCTCGAACGCCTAATTTTGCGCAACACACGGCTGCGGCCGCTCTTCGCTGAAATATCGAACGCGTTGCTAGTCAGTACTAAGGAACGGTTTCGTTCCGAGAAGACACCCGATGGCATTGCCTGGGCACCGCTGAAAGATGCGACGTTGGCAAAAAAACAAACTGACAAGAAATTGCGCGAAGCGTTGCGCCTGCACAACACCTTACGCGTGGACTTTAGTGACCAATTCGGCGGGGTGGCTGCGGGCGGGCCTGGCGTGCCGTATGCCGCAATTCACCAGTTTGGCGGCACGTCAGATATGGCCCCCGGCCCAGCGGGGATTCCTGCGCGTACCTACTTAGGTATCAGTGACAGTGACCAGGCTGAGATCCTAGAGATTGCCTTGGATTACGAGCGTGATGCTATTTTGGGCCGCTAGGTAGCGATTTCATTTTCTAACATATGTTAGACCCAAGCATGCGCGCGCGCGAAACATCATCGCGGCATGAAAAGAGCCGCCGCCAACACGTTATCGATTTCAGCCTGTAGCTTTGAGATTCAAAGCGCATCGGCGGATGGCTGGCGCTTGCTGATTCCACTGGGTGAATTCAAGCCTAAAGACGGACGCGTGATCAACGCGGCGTTGAGCGCTTGGCGCATGGACACGGTTGATGCTGAAGCTGTCGTGGCGAAATTGCGCCAGCGCGCCGTAGACGTGCCCATTGACTACGAACACCAGATTCTAAACGCCGAAACCAACGGCCAAGCCGCGCCAGCTGCAGGCTGGGGCACGGACTGGCGCGTGACTGAGCACGGCTTGGAAGTGTTCACCGATTTCACCGCGAAAGCGCGTGCGCACATTGATGCGAAGGAATACCGCTACTGGTCACCGGTGTTTCACTTTGACCCAAAAACCGGCCGCGTGCTGCAAGTGCTGCACATCGGTCTGACCAATACCCCGGCCCTAGATTTGCCGCCGGTATCTGAGCGGGCAGCGGCCCGCGCCATGATTTTAACTGAAGGAAAAACGATGGACTGGGAACAGTACTTGCGTGACATGCTCGGCTTAGCCGCCGACGCGAGCGCCGAAGATGTAAAAGCAGCACTGTTGAAACTGAAGGGCAAAAGCGACGACGCCGCCAGTCAGATTGCCGCAGCACGTGCCCAAATCGATCCGACTAAGCACGTGCCCATTGAGGCCGTGGTAGCGCTGCAAACCGAAGTTGCCGCCTTGCGCGCCAGCGTGGTGGGTGGTGAAGTGACGGCACTAGTTGAAGGCGCAATTGCGGGCGGAAAGTTGGCACCGGCGCTGAAAGATTGGGCAACCGCGATGGGCACCAAGGATGTCGCTGCGCTTCGCTCGTTTATCAATATCGCGCCAGCGACGCAATTGCCTGCGCAAGACGTGTCCAGCCTTAAGGACGCATCCGCTGCAAAGGGCGCGGCAAAAATGACACCTGAAGCGCTGGCCGTATGCCATGCAATGGGCCTCTCTGAGGAAGTGATTGGCACGTTCAAGGGGGATAAATAATGGCCGCCTTAACAGCTGATCGCAAAACCGCGCGACGCGCGGGTAAGTCGCTCGTGTATCCCGTGAGTGCGGGTGCCGTTTGTTATGGGGGTGGCATGGTGGGCATTAATACCCTCGGTTTCATGGTGGCAATGTCTGCCATTGCGACGCTGAAATGCGTGGGTGTTTGCCAAGAACAAGTTACTGGCGAATCGCCCAGCGGTACGTCTTTGGGCAAGGTGTTTCGCGACCCGGCGTATTTCGCCAATTCCACGGCAGGCGATCTGATCACGCTCGCGGACGTGGGTGCGAACTGCTACGCCGCTGATGATCAGACGGTGGCGAAAACCAACGGTTCGAGCACCCGCGCGGTGGCCGGAAAAATTATCAACGTTGACGCCAACGGCGTCTTGGTGGAGTTCTAAAATGATTGTTAATGCCGCCGCCCTCCGGGGCGCTAAAACCGCATTCAGTACGCTGTTCTTTGCCGCGCTTAGTGAGGCAAAGGTGCGCTGGCCGATGTTTGCCATGTTGGTCAAATCCAACACAAAGCAAACGATTCACGCATGGTTGGGGCAATTCCCGGCAGTGCGCGAATGGATCGGCGAGCGTGTTCTCAAGTCACTCTCGCAATCCGATTACGCGATTATCAATAAGCTGTGGGAGCAATCCATTGCTGTTAATCGCGATGATGTTGAAGACGATCAGTTCGGGATTTATACGCCGCTGATTGAGTCACACGGGCAAGCAGTAAAGCAGCATCCAGATGAATTAGTCATCAGTCTGTTTGCGGCTGGATTCACTACGAATTGCTATGACGGCCAATTCTTCTTTGATACAGACCACCCAGGCGCGCCAGGCGTAACTTGGAGCAATTACACGGCTGGTGCTGGCGCTACGTGGTACTTGTTGGATTGCAGCAAGCCAATCAAGCCGTTTATTTTTCAAGAGCGGCGCAAGCCTGAATTCGTTTACAAGTTCAATCCAGATGATGAATCGGTGTGGACGCGCAACGAATTCGAGTTCGGCATGTCAGC
>JAYVAQ010000033.1:0-5961 GCA_043750875.1 Rhodanobacteraceae bacterium | reverse complement strand
TCGACAGGCTCAGGGCGAACGGTTCTATTAGTGATTCTGAATTAGAAAAATTCGTCGTCATATGGCCGATATGCTAGAGAAAACCGACTCAGTCCGCCTGGATCTATGGCTATGGGCCGCGCGCTTTTACAAAACACGAGCAATGGCAAAGGCTGCCGTCGTGGGTGGCAAAGTGCGCGTGAATGCTCAGCCTTGCAAACCCGCCAAAGCATTGCATATCGACGATCTAATTAATTTGGTCCAAGGGAATGAAGCGTTAGAAGTGCGCGTTTGCGCGTTGAGCGAGCAGCGCGCCAGTGCCGCGATTGCAGCAATGCTGTACGCCGAGTTGGAAACTAGCCTGGCTAAGCGCATGAGCTTGCGCGAGCAGCTTCGTTTGCAGCGCTTAGGCTATCAAGCACCGGCAACGAAGCCAGATAAGCGTGATCGTCGAAAAATTAGCGAGTTCGAGTCAGTGGAAAATTTAGCTCAAACAGATGAAAGCTAGACGAGCATGAAAGTCAGTAGAGACATTCATGGCGCACCGTTGTGCTGTGCTAGTGTGGTAACGATCGGTGCCTTTGATGGCCTGCACCTAGGGCATCAAGCCATGCTGAGTTCGCTTGTCGCCCGAGCAAGTGAACTTGGAATCGCGAGCGCGGTGGTTAGCTTTGAGCCTTTACCACGCAGCTATTTTAAGCAGCCTGGCTTATTGCGAATTTTGTCGGTGCGTAAAAAGTTGCAGTTATTGCAGCTAAGCGGTATTGAGCACTTGCTCATGCTGCGATTTAACCAAGCGCTGGCGGCAATGACACCCGAGGCATTTGTTGAGCGTGTGCTGGTACAGCGCTTGCGCGTGGTTGAGGTCTGGATCGGCGCTGATTTTCGATTTGGCGCCAAACGTAGCGGCTCCATTGACACCTTACGCACACTCGGTACGCGCTTTGGCTTTAGCGTGCATGAGTTTGCCGAGGTAAAAAGCGCAGGCGAGCGTATTAGTGCGAGTGCGGTGCGGGCTGCGTTACTTACCGGTGACTTTGTCGCAGCGCAGCGTCAGTTGGGGCGGCCCTATCGCGTCTGCGCGCGCGTACAAGCAGGCCAGCAATTAGGCCGCACGCTCGGCTTTCCGACTGCAAATTTGCCTTGGCCTACCGATAATCCGCTGCGCGGCATATTTGCGGTGCGGGTCAGCAGCCAACACTTACAGCGCCACCCAGCGGTCGCGAGTTTGGGCACGCGTCCGGTGGACTTGGGCGTTGAGCCGCTGCTAGAGGTGCATTTACTGGATTTTGCCGGGGATTTGTACGGTCAAACACTGACCGTTGAATTTATCGCCAAACAGCGCGATGAACGAAATTTTCCGGATCTTGCCGCGCTCGTCGAGCAAATCAAATTGGACGAACTGCAGGCGCGACAAATATTGGCGTCCCATCCTTGAGTAAGGCTACCCTGAGCAAGAAGACTGCTTTTGACGGCCTCGCTTTTGCGCGCACGCTAGGGCACGAGCCTGGAGTCTATCGCATGCTGGGTGGCGACGAGCTGCTGCTCTATGTGGGCAAGGCGAAAAACCTCAAACGGCGGGTAGAAAGCTATTTCGCCCGGCCGCAGTTACAGCCACGTTTGGCCTTACTGGTAGCGTCCGTGGTCAGCATGGAAGTGATCGTTACCCGCACCGAGGCCGAAGCACTGCTGTTGGAAGCGCAGTTGATAAAATCGCTCAAGCCGCGTTTCAATATTGATTTGAAAGACGACAAAAGCTACCCGTATGTGCGGGTGACCACGCAAGACGCGTTCCCGCGCGTGGCCTATTACCGGGGCAGCAAAGATGTGGCGGGTAAACTTTATGGGCCGTTTCCATCTGCCTGGGCAGTGAAAGAAACCGTCGAGAGTTTGCAAAAGCTTTTTTTGCTGCGCACCTGCGAAGACAGCGTGTTTGCACATCGAACGCGGCCGTGCTTACAGCATCAAATTAAGCGCTGTTCCGCGCCGTGTGTGGGTTTAATTGAACCGGCGGTTTACGCAGCACAAGTGAAGAATGTCGAGTTATTTTTGACCGGCAAGAGCCAGCAAATTATTCGCGATATCGGCACGCAGATGGAATTGGCGGCAACTGAGCTTGAGTTCGAGAAAGCCGCACGCTTGCGCGATCAAATTGCAGCTTTGCGGCGGGTGACGGCGAATCACTTTATCGCCGGTGAGCGGGGCGATCTGGATGCCATCGCAATTAAAATTGATCAGGGTATGGCCGCAATTGTGGTGCTATTTTTCCGCAACGGCCTCAATTTGGGCAGCAAAAGCTTTTTTCCAAAATTGCCCACAGAAGCAACTGAAGAAGAAGTGCTTTCCAGCTTTTTGATGCAGTTTTACATTGACCACCCCGCGCCAGACGAGCTGTTATTGGACCGGGTTTTAGAAGATGCCGATGCGATTGGCGCTGCGTTAACTCAAGCCTGTGGGCACAAGCTTAAATTAGTGTGCAATCCACGCGCAGAGCGCGCCCAGCTAGTAGCGATGGCAACGCGCACCGTTGCCAGCGCTTTGGTTAGCGAACTTGCAGCTAAGGCGACACTGGCCAAACGTTTCGAGGCCTTGCGTGAATTGCTGGACTTGCCGAACGTTCCTAAGCGCATCGAGTGTTTTGATATCAGCCACACCATGGGCGAAGCGACGATTGCCTCGTGCGTAGTTTTTAATGAAGCTGGCCCACTTAAAACCGACTATCGCCGCTTCAATATCAGCGGCATTGAGCCCGGTGATGACTATGCGGCGATGTATCAAGCGTTGACGCGACGCTACAAACGCATCGCCAATGGCGAGGAAAAATTGCCTGACGTGTTGCTGATTGATGGTGGCAAGGGCCAACTCAAACAAGCCATTGACGTGCTGAGCGCACTGGAAATTACGCCGTTGCCATTGATGGTCGGCGTTGCCAAAGGCCCTGCGCGTAAAAGCGGATTCGAAACGCTGTTTGTTGGTGCCGAAATGCGCGAAGTCTGGCCGGGGCCGGATTCTTTAGGCGGGCATTTGATCCAACACGTGCGCGATGAGGCACACCGCTTTGCCATCACCGGGCATCGTAAAGCGCGCGCCAAAACGCGGGAAAAATCAGTTTTAGAAGATATTGACGGCATTGGCCCGACCCGTAGACGTGCAATTTTGAAGGCCTTTGGCGGCTTGCGAGGTGTCGCAAAAGCAGGTGTTGAAGAGCTAATGACGGTCAGTGGTATCAATCGAGATCTTGCCGAACGCATTTATGCGGCATATCGTGGCAAAGCGCAAAAAATGGCGACAAATAGCTGAAAAATCAACACTGCCAAGCAGACAATTAGGGACGTCCTTAGGCCTGTCCAAAGCGCGAACTAATCGGCAATATTTTTTTGGTTTCCAAGACTGATGAAATTTCGTGCAAATAGTTGTTGTGATCATTTAGAGGGTGCGATTCAAGCTGATGACGAGTCGCTAGGTTCGTGCAATGCGCATAAAAGTAAGGAAACCTTGTGTCAGCACCTCGCTACAATCGCCCAAAATCAGCGCACTTGCTGGCATTAACTTTTAAAAAGAGGCTTTGCATGCGCGTACTCATTTGGTTTTGCGTTATCGTCCTTGCAAACTCGGCGCAATCTGTCATGGCGCATCAAGAAGGCGGTGCGCTTGCAGCGCTTTCAGCGGGTGCGCGCAGTTATCGCTTATTAGCAACTCAAATTTCTCCGCTGGAAAAACTCGATGCATCAGCGTTGTCTGCGAATCAGCGCCCGTCTCAAAACCTTAAAATTGCCTACGCAAGGTTTGCGCATGCGCAATATCAGCAAGCGTTAAGCGCGCTTGCGCCGCTTGCGCTTGCCATTGACGAGCTGTTGGCAAAACCAAATTCCGCGAACTTAGCAAAAGCTAGAAAAGCTTGGCTTGCAGCGCGGCCAGCCTATTTGTATACGGAAGTTTTTCGCTTTTATGAGGGTCCAATTGATGCCGATTTTGGCGTGGATCAGGCGACGGGCTTGGCCGCACAAACCCCAAAAAATTATGAATCACGTATCAATGCGTGGCCACTGAACGAGGCGGTACTAGACTACGTTAAAGGCGCGCCAAGTGCCGGCTTGGTACAAAACCTAGCGTTGCCATTGAGTGCCACAAACATTTTAGCTTTGGATCAAACGGCTGATGAATCCGACGTTACCACCGGGTGGCATGCGATCGAATTCTTGCTATGGGGGCAAGATTTTGCCAGCAATGGGCCTGGTGACCGCGCCGTTTCGGATTTTGCCGACACCTCCGAAACTAACGCGCGTCGGCGCTTACTTTTACAATTATTACTGTCGATGCTGGCACAAGATCTATCGGCGCTGGCAAATGCTTGGGATTTAGCCCGCAGCGATAGTTATGCCAGCAAATTTATTCAGATTGACGCTTATGAAGCAATTGGCCGGATGTTGACCGGCGCCGCGATGCTGGCAGGTAATGAACTAGCGTCACAGCGGCTCACTGTTGCGCTCGATTCCGGTACACAAGAGGACGAGCATTCCTGTTTCAGCGATTCCTCCAGTAGCGATTTTCGCGCCGGTGTCGCTGGAATTTCGATTTTGTTTGGCGATGATGGCGCGGGTTTACTCAGTGCGCTGGAAAAGCTTGATGCACCCGTTGCTAAACGTTTGCGCACAGCACTTGCCACTGCAGAAAAAGCGGTGGCAAAAATTGCTGCACCGTTCGATCAAGTGTTGACGTCGAAGGTCGACAGCGCCAAGCGTAACGATGCTGAGCAAGCGGCGCTGGCTTTGCAGCATCTTGCCAAAGAAATCGCTTCGGCCGGGCGCAGTTTTGGCGTGTTAGTTAGTGTACCTGGGCTGTGAACGGCAAAATTGGTTGCCTTGTTGCTTACGCGCGACCGCAAAATTGGGTATTGTGGGCAAAAATTTTCCGATTTGTGATGTTTCGGCTAATTGCTAAAAGATCGAAAATTAATTTTTGACAGGGGTTTGCTATGTGTTTTTTCCGAACTATGATCGGGCGTGCAACGCTTTTACTATGTGTTTTTGGCCTAGTCCAAGCGCAAACACTTAGCCCCGAAGTCACACGTGCCGACGCCTGGTTGCGCGCCCAAGTGCAAGCAGACGGTACTATCAACGGTGCGAACAATGCGATCGCCAATCCAACTCAGGTGGGTGGCGAGGTAGCGCGGGCGTTGGGAATGACGGGCATGATTCCGCAGCCGCTACTGCAGCGCCTAACCGCAAACCCCGAGCTAAATACTGAATATCTTGCACGCCTGGCAATGGCGCAATCGCTCACTCAGCCGCCAGCGAGTGCATTACTTGCATCCTTGCAGCAACGTCAAAATGCCGATGGTGGATTTGCCGCCGCAACTGGCTTCGCAAGCAATATCACAGACACCACATTTGCCCTGTCAGCGATGAGTAGTTTGGGCGACGTAGGCAGCGCCCAGTCGGCACGCGCCTGCGCTTTTTTGGCGACCAAGCAAAACAGCGACGGAAGTTTCGGGCAGGCGAATGATGTAAGGCGTCCTGTATTGACCGGAATGGCAATGGAGGCACTGTTTCGCTTTGCCAGCGTGCATCCGAACAACGTCGCGCTCACCAATGGCTTGCAGTGGCTGCAATTACGGCTGGAAGCGAACAGTGATTTACTTGCCCTGGCGCACAATGTGATTGCGTTGCGGATAGCAAGCCCAGATCAATCCTTAGTCAGTACTGGCATTTTGAAACTTAAAGTGGCGCAATTAGAAAATGGTAGTTTTAGTAATGATCCTTATATAACTGCAGTTGCGATTCGCGCGCTGTTGATCAGTAACAATGCGCCGCCACCACCGACGACGGGCGCGCTTGCGATGCGCATTCTTAGAGCTGGCACGACAGCTCCGATCAGCGCAGCGAGCGTGGTACTCAGCGGTGCTGCCAGCCTAAGCCAAAATACCGATGCCGACGGCGCTGCAACGTTTCTAGCGTTGACACCGGGCACGTATGCGGTGTT
>JAYVAQ010000032.1:0-2310 GCA_043750875.1 Rhodanobacteraceae bacterium | reverse complement strand
TAATTGTTTAACTTGGCTCCTTCACCTGGACTCGAACCAGGGACACACGGATTAACAGTCCGATGCTCTACCAGCTGAGCTATGAAGGAACGGGTAGAGCGGCGAACTATATGGATGCAGTTTTCGCGCGTCAAGTCTTGCCCGCGAATTGACCTGGAAAGCGTTAAGCAAAGCAGGGACACTCCTGAGCCGGAGGCGGAACAACAGACTCATTGAAATGAAGCTACTCAAATCAACATCGCTGGTGAGCGCATTAACGCTGTGCTCCAGACTTTTCGGATTTATTCGTGAATCGCTGGTGGCGCGTATTTTCGGTGCAAGTGCCGTCACGGATGCGTTTAACGTCGCGTTTCGTATTCCCAACTTATTGCGCCAGCTGTTCAACGAGGGCTCGTTTTCTACCGCTTTTGTGCCGGTTTTAAGTGATTACAAAGCCAACCGCACGCCGGAGGAGACGCGCGAGTTTATTGATCACGTCTGCGGCACCTTAGCTGCGGTTTTGCTGATCGTGGTAGGCATTGGTCTATTCGCGGCGCCGTTAATCGTTCGAATTGTGGCGCCCGGTTGGAGTGACCCGGCGCAGACGGAATTGACCACCGATCTCTTGCGTGTGACTTTCGGCTATATATTTTTCGTGTCCTTGTGCGGTTTCGCAGGCGGCATTATGAATACCTACAAGCGCTTTGCGGTGCCAGCGCTGACGCCGATATTGCTTAATGTCGCGATGATTTTCGGCGCAGCAGTGTTGTCCAGATACTTTTCAGTGCCGATTTTTGGCCTCGCTTGGGGTGCATTGTTAGGCGGTTTGCTGCAACTTCTTATTCAGATTCCCGCGCTCATGCGTCTGAATTTACTGCCTAGGCCGCGCTGGGGCTGGCAGCACAGCGGTGTGCGGCGCGTATTGAAATTGATGGTGCCCTCGATGTTTGGTGCTTCAGTCGCGCAAGTGAATATGTTGGTCGATGTCGCGATTGCTACCTTTTTAATTGCGGGCTCAGTGACTTGGCTGAGCAACGCCGACCGGCTTTTGCAGCTGCCGCAAGGGGTTTTTGGCGTAGCCTTGTCAGCGGTGATCTTGCCGCATTTGTCGGGCCGCTTTGCCAAACAGGACGCTGCAGGATTTTCCGCCGCACTCGATTGGGCACTGCGTATCGCGCTGATTATTGCCGTGCCTGCGATGTTGACGTTGACGTGGCTGGCTGAGCCGGTCATTTGGACAGTATTTGGCTATGGCAAATACACCAGCCGCGATGTGCACATGGCGGCCTGGAGTTTGGGCACATTGGCGCTCGGCTTGCCCGCATTTATCGGTGTCAAAGTGCTGGCACCCGGGTTTTTCTCGCGCATGGACACTAAAACGCCGGTCAAAGCGGCAATGACCAGTTTGATTAGCAATATGCTTTTGAACGGCATTTTTGTCGGTGGCGCGGTCTATTTTAGTTTTTATGCGCCGCACGCGGGCATGAGTTTGGCGAGCGCGATTTCCGGCTACATCAATGCAGGGTTACTGCTTTTCTGGCTGCGTCGCGAAGGCGTTTTTCAAGCGCAGGCAGGCTGGCTGGCGTTTGCATTTCAAATGCTGATGGCGAGCATTACCCTTTCACTGCTTTTCGCCTTTGCTGCGCAGAACTTTGAAAGCTGGATTGGGCCTTGGCAAGTAGTGCCTGCACATAGCCGCTTTATCGCGGTATTTGCCGCGATTGCAGCGGGCGGCGTGGTTTATGTTGGGACATTGATGCTTTGTGGTTTGAATCCTAAGCATTTGTTGGATCGGCATTGAAAAGGGTGGCGGACTGATTGACGGTTTTCGTGCCGAATGTCCGCAGTTAAACGTGGCATCTTAAAAAACCGCTATGCTTCATCCATGATCGAAGCGACTTTAATATCTCAAGTTAAAACCCTCAGTGCCGTTGACCGCATTGAGCTTTTGAGCGTGGTTTGGGAAACCCTAACGCCGGAAGACGTGCCGGTAACCGTCGAAGAAAAGCAGCTGCTGGATTCGCGCTTAGCAGATTTCCAGAAAAACCCCAACGATCAGTCCTCTTGGCGTAACGTTCAGGCGCGTATGCGGCGCAATTTGCCTTGAGCTACAGCGTCTATGTTCGCCGCTTGGCCGAATTAGACGCAGTTGACGCACAGGCGTGGTACGAAACCCAGCAATCTGGACTTGGCGCATCCTTCAACGAAGCATTCGGACGCGCTTTGCAGAAGCTTGAGAGAAAACCACTTAGCTATCAAAAAATATACGGCCCAGTTAGGCGTGTTGTGTTGAGCCGCTTTCCATACTTACTGTGGTTCATCGTCGACGGT
>JAYVAQ010000031.1:0-3152 GCA_043750875.1 Rhodanobacteraceae bacterium | reverse complement strand
CGCTGCTGGCGCTAAAAAGTTAATTGGGCAATTGCAGCAGCGTTTCCCTGAAAGCAAGGAGATTGAAGCGATTAATGATTACGGTGTGCTTTTAGCGGCGCGGTAAATTGATACCCTTCAGTGATTGAAACCCTTCAGTTAGAGGGTTACCTTGCCACTTTTCCGTGACTAGGCTTACGCCTCTTTTGGAGCCCACCTATGATCACAAGAGTTCTATGTTTTGCTGTTTCCAGCGCGATGCTACTGTTTGCAAGCGCGCAAACGCATGCCCAAGCAATTGCCCAGGGACGATTACTTGCTAGTGATGCTGCACCTGCGGCCAGCTTCAGCCACAGTATAGATATCGATGGTGATGTCGCGGTCATAAGTAACTCAAATTCAACCAACCCCTACGTGTTTGAACGCGTCAACGGAATTTGGACTGAGGTTTCGCGCCTTGCGCCGGGTGAAAGCACGGCGGGTTTTAACTACGGCTATGTCGTCGCTGTCAGCGGTAGCACGATTGCTGTCGGCGCAATCAAAGTAAGCGGTGCGGAACCGCGCTATGGTGCCGTCCATATTTTTGAAAAAATTGGCGGTAGCTGGGGCAAAGTCGCGAAGCTAACGGCCTCGGATCCGAACACGCCGCTCGATGGATTTGGCGGCAGCATTGATTTGTCAGGCAATCGACTTGTCGTCGGGGATGCTGGCTTCAACGGCGCAAATGATTCAGGGCCAGGGCAGGGTGCTGCGTATGTATACGTCAAAAATCTGATGGGTTGGCAATTTGACACGAAGCTGATCGCCAGCGACCGCGCACCCTACGACAACTGTGGCGGCCGTGTCGCCATAGACGGAGATCGAGTGTTGGTTGGCTGCATAGGCTCAGATAATGGCAATGCTAGCCCGAGTTTTAACGCCGGTGCGGCGTATGTGTATCAACGCAATGCCAATGGTTGGCTGCAAACTGCGAAATTGACTGCAGCGGTTGCGGTGGGCACAGAAAACTTGGGAAGCACCATAGCGCTTTCGGGCAATCGGATCGCGCTAGGTGTGCCTAATGCGAACAGTGGCGGTTTGGCACGAAGCGGCGCGGTTGAATCGTTTGAGTTTGACGGCGTCAATTGGACCCGCAACCCTCGGCTTATTTCGCCCGACCTGCTTGCGAACCAGAATTTTGGCAACAGCGGCTTGGCTTTTTCGGGTACCTCGTTGCTGGTTGGAATCCCAGGGCACGTCGTGAATAATCTAGCGTATGGGTCAATGTATCAGTTTAAGCAAGCCGCATCTGGTAGCACTTGGGCACAACTTTCGCGCTTTGAGCCCTATGACAACGTCCCGTCGCAATTTTTTGGCGCCGTGATTGCTGCGTCGGGCGAGACAATCATGGTTTCAGCCACGGCGCACAATGGTGGGCGTGGAGCTGCCTACCTATTATTTGATGGCATCTTTCTGAAAGATGGCTTTGAAAGTTTGTAAGCCTAGCTTTCAGCTAATCGCTCCACAAACGCCTGAATGCGCGCCGCGCGCGAGTCACCATGCGCGCTCAACTCTTGCGCAAATTGGCTCAACACCGGTTTGAGTAGCGCGCCGTCAAAGCGCTGCTCTGCAACCAATTTCGCTAGCACAAGTAGTATCGGTTCGGCGCTTTGCAAAAATCCAGCTTGCAGCCAGCGTCGCGCTAGCAGTAATTTTTCGTTGTCGGAAAGCTGCACATTTAGGCCTGCTTTGGCAGCATCTAGCCAAATTTCGTGCAGCGCAGGTATTTCACTCAGCGCCACGTCGGGTGCTAACAACACGCGCCGGGCTGCTGTTTCCGCCGCCGCACCCCCTGGCCCAAAGCGCGCCGCGCGATAGGCTGGAACCAGAATGTCGAGACGTCCTGGCGCATAAAATGCCACACTGCTCAGTAACGTATGTGCGCGGGCAAAATCTAGTTCGCCTAAAGCTTTCAGGCCGTCGCGCAGCTTTTGTGCGCGTAGTGCTTGCTCGGCGGCATTGGCGGACGAAGCGCCGGTTTTTGTGTGACTCAAGTGTGCAGTTGCAGTAGTCGTGTGCGCTGGCGTTGGCGTTTCTTCAAAAAATGCCTCGTTTACCTTGTCAAACTTGCGCAAACCCCAGCACGCAAGCGCACCAGCAATCATGCCGCCCGCATGGGCGTCAAAACCAATGTGTTCATCACTCGTCAGCAGCGAAAAAATTTCTTTGCCAAGCCAAATGGGCAGTAACACCAGCGCTGGCACTTTTAAGTAATCGAAGTAAAAGCCGAGCCAATAAAACACTCGTACGCGGCGTAAACCCCACAAAACAGGCAGCGCGCCCATCAAGCCGGCGATTGCACCCGAGGCACCCAATCCAGTAATTGGCGTGCCGTAGCGCCAAAGCTCTGAGGCAAAACTAGCGGCAAAACCGGCACCTAAATACAGCAGCAGATACCAGCGCCATGAAAACGCACCTTCCACGAGCAGCCCAACGATCAACAACATGATCATATTGCCCAACAAATGCTCAAAATCACCATGAAGAAACGTCGCGGTCAACATCGTCAATGGATTGAACGTGCTGGTACGGTGTGCGTAGCGTTCGGTGAAGTTTGCCCGCTGCCACAATTGCTCAAACTGTAACCGCAGTTGCCGGTAACGCGCGATGTCAGCGCCTGCGGCGGGTACAACTTTGCCGGTGCGGATGCTGCTCTGGAAGTTAGCGTCTGCCTGAAGTTCTGGCACCAGCAAGTTGCTGCGCCAAGGCTCGTCCAATTGACTTACTTCTTCATATTGCTGGCGTCTTTCGCCCGCTTCAGTTTGCGCGATAAATGCCGGAATTTCTTGCGCACCCAGATTGGCACTGACGTAAAAATCAATTGCTCGCTGGGTCTTGATATTCGCTGGTACTTGCAGTGAAAAATACACCCAACAGTTGATCAAAATCAGTGCCAATGTGACCCAAGGCATCGTTTGTAAGTTGAGCGGTTTATGCAGCGGCACAATCAGCATTCTGGCACACGTGTTTAAGAAGTTGTAACGGCAACGAGCTTAACGCTTATTCGCCGGCGCTGGTTTTACTTGGCCATCGCTTAAGCGTGCCGCAAATATTCCGCAATGTGACGTATCCGTTTGTTTTGCCACGCAAGCAACGCTTGCGTTTCTAAAGCGCATGCCCGATGTTTGGTAAAC
>JAYVAQ010000030.1:0-2446 GCA_043750875.1 Rhodanobacteraceae bacterium | reverse complement strand
GGCCAGCCAGATCACGTTTTAGTCGAGTATTGCGTGCAGTTTGACCCGATTTTCGATCACGTCAGCTACAAGGGCGTGCCGGACATCCGCATTATTGTTTTCAAGGGTTACCCGGTGATGGGCATGATCCGCCTGCCGACGCGCCAATCTGATGGCAAAGCCAATTTGCACCAGGGCGCGATTGGCGTCGGTATTGATTTACCCACTGGCACCACCAAACGCGGGGTTTGGTCAGGGCAACCGATTACCGAACACCCCGACACCGATCAAAGCATCATTAACCTGCAGATTCCACGCTGGCATGAGCTAATGATGATTGCTGCCGAGTCGTCCGAGCTCAGCGGCTTGGGTTATGTAGGCGTAGATATCGTGCTGGATCGCGATTTAGGGCCAATGATTTTGGAGCTCAACGCGCGCCCGGGTTTGGCAATCCAAATGGCGAACGGTAATGGTTTAGGGCATCGTTTGAAGAAAATTGAGGCATTGACCGAACTTTCCAAAGACGCGGCCGAACGAGTCGCGTTTTCAATGGCAAATTTCCCGACAACCTAGCACGTCATTCGGCTGGGCTTTACTTTTTGCGAAGCCCAGCGATGACCGCTAATGCTTTGAAATTAAAGGTTTTTTCCAGCTTTCCTGGAAATCTTAGCGCGTGCCAAAGCGTTAAAAGCCTGTGCTGTCCAGATAAATCAGTTGAGCAATGACAAGGCAAAATTTCACCACTTGTTCAGTCATGGCTGGCAAAACTGGGCGCGCAGTTTGTCGCTGCTTTTTATAGCCCCCTTAAATAACAAAAAATCCTATGCGGCCCCGCGCTGCAATTGAGAACTTCATGAAAAATCTAGTCCTAAGCGCCGCGTTGGCCTTAGCTTGTTCTGCACAGGCAAAAGAATGGAAAGGCATTGGCGAATTCGGCTTAGCCATCACCAGTGGCAATACCGACACCCAAAACATCAACGGTAAACTAGGCTTAAGCAAAGAAACAGACGCGTGGAAGCACGAATTTGGCTTGGAATTTCTGCAAGCAAAAGGCCCGACCACCCGAGATAGATTCGTTCCAACAAATTCTGGCAGTCAGTTTTTGCTAAATTCAGAGACCGGCAATTTTAAAGTGGCGCAGCGTTACGAAGCGTCCGGGACTTCCGGCTACAAACTTTCCGAAACTTCTTATGTATTCGGCAATGTGCGTTATGAAAACGACGAGTTCGGTGCGTATGACAACCAAACCGTGGCAGGCCTGGGCTATGGCTTTTATGTGATTAAAGAAAAACCTACCAAATTGCTATTTGAAATTGGCGCGGGCTATCGCCGATCACAAAAGCAAGACGAATACGAACAGCTGGCCACAATCGGTGCCACACCACCGTTTCCGTATGTTCGAAATCAATTCGATAAACAAGGCGACGGCATCGTGCGTGGCAAAATGGAATTTAAGCACGAGTTGACCGAAAACACGGATTTGTACGACAGCTTTTTGATTGAAGCTGGTTCGGATAACAAATTCATGCAAAATGATTTGGGCGTGGCGGTAAGAATGTCCAATACTTTCGCCGTCAAAGTCGGCTTCCAAGTACGCCATAACTCGGAAGTTTCCAATGCCGCGAGCAAAACGGATCGCTTGTTTACCACCAATTTGGTGTATTCGTTTTAGCGATTCCGCGTGTCAAGGCGAAAACCCGAGGCGCTGCTTCGGGTTTTTGCGCTTTACCGTCGGCGAAATTAACGCTGCAAACGCAAATCAGGCGCATCCAACGCTTGCCAAAAACGTTCCATGAATTGCTCAGCGCTGTAATTCGCACGCACAAACTGTGCTGCGCGCAGGCCAGTCACTAGCGTTTGCTCTGGTTCTTGAAATGCCGCGCAGATCGCCATGCTTAATTCTTTCGCACTTTGGCTTTTGCAATAAATCGCGCCATTGCCCAGGCTAAAAATTTCTTGCACGACGGTGCCGTCAATCGCCAAAACTGGCAAGCCAAGCCCAGCGGCTTCAATGGCCGCGAGCCCAAAACCCTCGCCGGTGGACGGAAACGCCGACAGATGTGCGCTTTGCACAATTTGATCGCGCGCAGCGTTGTCTAGGCCTTGGACAAAACGCACTTGCTCTCCCATCGCCAGCAGTTGCGCCTTTGCGGCCAAGCGCGGCACGTCATCGCCCCCGCCTACGCACAGCAATTGCGCGTTGGGAAAGATCCTTACAACATCCGGCCAAGCTTCAAGCAGTTGATCATGGCCTTTATAGCGTTCGCCCGAACTCATACGGCCAACAATCACCACGGTCGGAACCCGTGCTTTGCGCGCGCGTACCTGTTCCTGATCAACTTCCGCGCCGAATTCCACGCCCAGATGTGCCACGCGCGCATGCGCTATCTGCGGATGGAATTCACGCATTTTGCTATTAGTGAAATTCGAATTGGTCAAAACCCGCGCGCTTTTGAGCGCCAACGTA
>JAYVAQ010000029.1:0-12329 GCA_043750875.1 Rhodanobacteraceae bacterium | reverse complement strand
ATCACGTGCCGTAGGCGGACGATTTAGCGGCACGGCTTGCACGGTAATCAAAATCCTGGCATTTGCGACATTGCCTGAATCATCAACTATGCGATACGGAATCGTCGCAACGCCGACAAACCCAGGTGCCGCGGTGTAGCGGACGTTGTTGCCTTCAAGTACCGCAGTGCCACTCGCCGGTTGATCAATGCCGGTGACGCGCAATACGCCGCCTTCTGGATCGCGATCATTCGCTAACGGGCTAACAGTCACGGTGCCGCCATTGGCTACGGTCGCAGTGTCATCGACCGCCACGGGTGCCTGATCTGCAACAGTTACCGTAACGGTTGCGGTGGCGCTGCCGCCTTTGCCGTCACTGACGGTGTAGCTGAAGGTATCGGTGCCAAAGAATCCCGTACGCGGCGTATAAAGCACGCCATTGCCAGAATTGGTGGCCGTGCCGTTGGTTGGCGCGGTAACGCTGGTAACGGTTAAAGTGTCGCCGTCCAAATCGCTGTCATTAACCAGAACTGGAATCAAGGTTGCGCCAGCATTGCGGTTAATGCGAATCGTGTCATTGACAGCGACAGGTGCACGGTTAGTAAATACCACCGGCCCAAGCGTGGTTTCTTGACGCGTTTTCACGACGGTATAGGTGTCGACATCGCGGCGGTGCTCGCCTGGGTTACGTAATGCCCGCTCGATCCAGCCGGGTGGCACGGTAACGATTTGCTTGGAGTAAGTCACGCCACCGTCGGTTGCAGGCAGGGTGCGTTCCTCAAATTTCTCTTCAACCGTGATAAATGCAACGTCGACGCGGCGGTTCTTTTTGCGGTTTTCGCGGGTGTCGGTCGGATAGGTCGGATCGGCCTCGCCTTTGCCTTCGACGACTAACTCGGCGTCGATACCAGCGGCTTTAAAGTATTCAGCAACCGCGTTGGCGCGACGGTTTGACAGGCCAATATTATAAGCGTCGGTGCCGATTGAGCAGGTATGGCCGGTAACAGTGACCGGACTGGCCAATTTCGCTGACTTGATGACGCCGACTAAACGGTCAAGTTCAGCGGTGGTTTCGCCGCGCAAGTCGGATTTATCAAAATCGAAAAACGAATCGGAGTCCAAGTCAGCCTTGGTTTCTACCGCCACGCGCTCAATCTCGGGCACTGCTTTTGTCGGTGGATTTTCCGTCGCGGTCGTTATCACCGCATGCTCCCAAGCCGCAGGACGATAGCTTTCGCCAAAAGAATAGCGATAGGTCAGTGCGGCGACAGTATCGTTATCATCGTCTTCAAAGTTGTTTCGCAGCGCCGCAAAACTTGGCGAAGTTGGTGCATCGGCCAAGCCTTTTGAGGCATGTGATACGTCCAAGGACAGCGAATGCCCAGTGCCTTCAAAATACTTGTCCACGCCAACGCTTGCGGTCAATTGATCCGTGCTTTCATCGCCATTGGCAAAGTCTAAACCGCCGCGTAAACGCAGCAAATTGCTGTCGAAGTACTTTCCTAAACGCAAGCCCAGCGCGCGGTCGTAACCTTTCTCAAATTGCTCAAAAATGGTGTTGACGGAGCGTGTCTGTGTAAACGGCCGGCCGTTCTGCGTGCCGCTGACGCTGTCATTGAACACGCTGTTCGCGGTTGTAGTCAGCCGCTCGTCGCTCAAGCCTTTACTAATATAGCCGGTAAAAAACAAATCGTTTTTCTCAGCGCCTATACCTAGCGTGGCTTTACGATCACTTTCTGAGTTGCGATCAAATGCGGCGAATACTTTTGCGACAAACAGCGAGTTCGGATTATCAATCGCCGCCTGCTTATCCTTCACACCCCATAGCCAGTTGTAACCTAACTGCACGCCACCCGCACCACTATGCCCGAGCCAGCCTTCTGCTAACACAGCTGAAGTGCCAGTAAAGCCCAACACGCCCAAGATTTCACCGCTGAAATCGCCGTCGGTATCAATCGAGGCTCCCACGCGTGCGTTCGAGCCTACATAAGTCAATGGCACCATCGGCGTGACCATCTGATCCGGCTTTTGCTCGGATACGTTTTCCTGCGCGAATACGGCAGACGAGCCAACACTCAGGGCGAGCGAAATGGCAAGGGTAAGTGGCTTCATGAAAACTCCTGTCAAGGTTAATAACGTGTTTGTTAATACGTTTTAGTAGGCGAGTTACTGTGTTGGTGACTGAGCTAAACGTAAATTAACGCTGATTGTGCCGGGTTTTTATGCCATTGACACGTACGCTAGCGCACAGAAAGTCTTCGAATACAAATACACATATCAAATTGAGCTTAATAACGAACCCACACCCATTGCCCGAACCGTTGTTCTGTAGCAAAGTGGTGGGGTTAGCTGACAATGGAGCAAAACTCATGCGCACAAGCGTTTTAATGTTGATTACTTTTACTGCTATTTTTTGTGCGCCTGCGCTAGGTGCGGCGAAAATTTATAAGTGGACTGACGCAAACGGACAGGTGCATTTTGATTCTTCGCCGCCTCCTGGACAGATGGCGGAAAAAGTTCTCATTCGCAAGGGTGTTGATGCGCCGCCAGCGGCACCCACAACGACGACTGCTGCGAGTACAGATAGCAACGCAACTGGCGATGGGAAAATCGAAATGAGCCCGCAGCAACGCGCCGAGTTGAGCACTTATTGCAACTCCATGCGCGAACGCATAAGTGTTTTGAAGCAAGGTGGTAGCGTAGTTGAAAGAAACCCTGACGGCTCACGCGTAGCACTAGATTCAGCAGCAGTTACGCAAAAATTGAGTGCGGATGAGGCGAACGTCAAAACCTATTGCGCGGCAAATGGGCTTTGATTTGGTGAGTAAAAATCGCAAATGAATGGTCATGAAAATTCGTTGATTAAATCATTCAAGAAACGCTGGCCTAGCTCACTCGCACGCAAAACACCTTGATCGTCAATTAGCAATCCGCGTTTCAAGGCGCGCTGATAACCCGGCAGCTCACTCAATTCCATACCGGTGCGCTTGGCAAAATCGCTGCTTGGCACGCCGTCAAATAGCCGTAGCGCGTTGAGCATGTATTCAAGCGGAAGCTCCGTTGGCGTAAGTACGCGCCGCTCCACCCAGGAGCTAGGCGTGCCAGCACACTCTTGGTACAGGCGCGGAATTTTTTGCTTCGCGGTACGGGTAATTTGGCCGCTTGCTAAATCGGTAATTTTCGCGTGTGCGCCTGCGCCGATGCCTAAATAGTCGGCAAATCGCCAATACAGTTGATTGTGCGTGCTTCTGTAGCCCGGCTTGGCATAGGCCGAAACTTCGTAATGCTCAAAGTTTGCGGCCTTTAACTTTGCCTCACAGGCTTCCTGCATGGCCCAAGCGCTATCTTCGTCGGGCAAATCTTGCGGAGGGAATTTGGCGTAAACGGTGTCCGGCTCAAGCGTCAAGTGATAGTGGGAAATATGCTCAGGTTCAAGCGCTAACGCTTGACTCAGATCGGCTAAGGCGTCGGCTTCAGTTTGTGCGGGCAGCGCATACATCAAATCAATATTGATATTTCGCACGCCGGCTTTGCGCGCTAACGCAAACGCGCGCTGTGCTTCCCCGGCGCTATGAATGCGGCCCAAGCGCTTGAGCTTCACGTCGTCAAAACTTTGCACACCAAAAGATATGCGGTTAACGCCTGCTTCTAGGTAGCCTTCAAATCGGCCAAACTCGGCGGTGCCAGGATTTGTTTCAAGGGTAATTTCGGCATCGGGACGTACGCTTAGCCGCGCACGTACACCAGTTAGGATTGCATCGATGCCTGCGGTGGAAAATAGACTCGGCGTGCCGCCGCCAAAAAATATGCTGACCACCGGCCGCCCCCAAACTGCGGGCAAATCTTGTTCTAAATCGGCCAAGAGTGCGCGGATGTAATCACTTTCAGGAATAGTTTTGGGCTGCTGATGCGAGTTAAAGTCGCAATACGGACATTTTCGTACACACCAGGGCAAGTGAATATAAAGCGCCAAGGGCGGTAGAGTCAGGCGGCTGGGGTTAAACGTCATCGCTCAAGTGTACATCGCAGCTACACATTCACAGCTTCGACGGCAGCGCGCAACGTGTCATTAAGTCACGTTCTAAATGGTTTAGATTTGTCACTATTTGACGTACTCTGTCGAGCTTACCTGTCGTCTTGCCGGTTCGGCGAGACTTAATTGTTGCCTGGGCACCTATGTCTGAATCAATTGCGACCGTAGCCCGCGACCAACTTCGTGCGCTAGCGACGCTGCTAAAAACTGGCTGGGTCAGCAAACACGCGCAGGTGCTGGTAGGGCAATTTAGTGCACTTTCAGAGCTAGCTAGGGAACACGGCTTTACTGAACTTTCCACCTTAGCGCGCGCGCTGAGTGCCTCGGTATTGTTATACGTCAAAGATGGCCCGGATGAACAAGGTCACGGGCGGTTCATGGAGCTGGGGCGCAAGGTCAACGCCTTGATCGGCAAAGACGGCTTGCTACAAAAGAAGACAGAAAAGCCGCGCTTGCTGCCGGATGCTGCTGACGCCAATTTCCGTTCGGTTTTTATGTTGGCAGAACTGGACCCAGCGCAGTCTGCGGTGCTGCCGCGCGAATTGCAGCTCAGTTTAAGTAAACGCCAGTTCGCCTTGCACGTGTTCGCTGAAGGCGACGCGTTAACCGAGGCGTTGGTGAACCAAACACCCGCCGCATTGATCTGCGAGGCAGCGCTAATGCCCGCGCTGAGCGAGCTACTGGACGTGATCGAAAAGGAACAGCCGGGTTTGTCAATGCGCGTGCCACTGGTCGCGGTGAACAAACACGCCAGCGCCGCAAGGCGCTTGACCGCAGCGCTGGGCTGGGCGGATTGTTATTTGGAAGCACCAAGCGCTGAAGAGATTGCCGTGGCAATTGCAGAATTGGCCACGATACGCGAAGACGCAAAGTTTCAGGTACTGATTGTTGATGATGATCGTCAGCAAGCCATGTTTTGCGCAGGCGTGCTCAAGCGTAAGGGTATGGAAGTGGTATCGGCATTGAGCGCTGAAGAAGCGCTGGTAGCGCTGACCTCGATGCGTCCGGATCTGGTGCTAATGGATCTTTATTTGCCGGGTTTAAACGGCATGGAATTGACCGCGATTCTGCGGCAGCGCTCGGATTCGCTGCTGCTACCGATCGTGTTTTTGAGTGGCGAGCAAGACGCACAAAAGCGCTTTGATGCGCTCAATATCGGTGGTGATGATTATTTGACCAAGCCGATCCGCCCGCGCCATCTGGCAACGGCAGTGGCCAGCCGAATTAAGCGCGTGCGTGCGCTGCGGGCGCAACTCAGCGAAGCTCGGCAACCGGTGGATACGCATGGTTTGTATCGCCGCCCGGCATTCTTGGATTTATTGCAGCAGCAAGCCGAACGCGTCAATGTCAATGAATTACTGGCCGGTGGGCAAGCGCTGATTTACTTGACGCTTGATCACGCCAACACCTTGGCCGATGAACTTGGACTATTCGCGCAAAATTCGCTGGATCAAGCGTTGTGCGCGCGATTTGCCGAAACGATAGACGCCGCCGATGCGTTGACCGCATTAGGTAATTTCGAGTACGCATTGCTAGTGCAGCGGGCGGATACCGAACGTTTATTGGCGCTTGCGGATGCTTTACGCCAAAGTATTTCTGTGCGCGCGCTGCCGATCAAAAACGACGAGCTGGCGTTAACAGTGAGCGTGGGCGTTATTGAACACAGCGATGCGCGAAAGAGTGCAGAACGCTGGCTGATGTTGGGACAAATGGCGGCACAACGGGCGCAGCGCAAGGGCGGCAATCGTATCGAGCGCGGCCAATTTGAGTCCTTACGCGCGGCACCCGCTCGGCAAAAAGCAATTGAAGATTTGCTGCATGAAGTACCTTCACGCAACAACACCTTGATCGAATATCAACCGATCGTGCCACTACGTGGCGCTCCAATTCCGCAATACGCACAGCTGCTGCGTTTACGCGGCAACACGATTTCTACCGCAATGTTGACCCGCAGCGACTATGCCGAGTTGGCTGAACGACTAGGTGCGGCGATCAAATTGGACCGTTTTGCCTGCCAACTAGCGATCCAAGCAATTCGCGACGGTGCCCGTTTTGGCAGCCAAGCGCGATTATTTGTACGCTTGAGTGTGGCCTCGTTGTTGGGGGATATCGCGCAAATCTTAAAAGCGGAGCTGTCTATGGGCAGCATCGACGCGAAGCTGTTATTTCTAGAGTTCGATTTGCAAGATATCGAGCTTGAGCTGGCTGCGTGTCAGCGCCGATTTGAAGCCTTACGCGCGCTTGGCGTGTCGATTTGCCTCAGCGTTGCACTCAAGCGCCCGCGCCTGAGTGCGATGTTGCTCAAACTCAAACCTGACGCAATCAAACTGCACACGAATTTAATTACCGATTCGGCGGAATCGATTGAGTTCTTGAAAACCCTCAACACCGCGCGCGAAAGCAGTCCCTTGATTGCCACCCAGGCTAGCGGCCCGGAAACGCTGGCAACACTTTGGGCCCACAATATTGATTATCTGCAGGCCGATTTTATTGGGCCGGTGCGCGCGCAATTGGATTTTTCTTTTGTGCCGTTAAAAATTGTGCAGGATAAGTAGCGGTTGCCGCTTGTTCCCGCATGGCTTCGTCCGTGGCGGCCCCATGTGATCCACCGCCGTTACGACATTAAGCCTTATCGTTCATTTCAAAATCCCACGGATTGGTGATGATGACGCTAGCGGCATTGTAAAGTGATGTATCCCTTGATGCGACAACAAACCCGCGCGCGCTGGCTATTGCGGCGATATAGCCGTCCGGTACAGGAAAACCACGCCCAGCTGCCTTGGCGGCCAATGCAAGTACTGAGTAATGCCTTGCTGCATCCGAATCGAATGGCAGTATTCGCCCTTTGAATAATCCTACGACGCCTTCAAAAGCTTGCGACAGCTTATTCCTTCGATTCCCTGGGGGCAGCGCGCCGATGCCATACAAACTTTCCGCAAGTGTCACGCTAGACAGATACAGGGTTTCGGCTACTTGGTAATTCAACCACGCTCGAACAGCGGGGTGAGGATCAGGTTTCATGATTTCAGAAACCACATTGGTATCCAGAACAATCATTCAAACCTCATGGGCTCGGCGGGCGTTTTGGCTCTCAGATTTTCGAAGATTACAACCTCTTCGTTGGTAAGGCCGATCTCTTGACTCATCGCCGCAAGTACGTCGCCTAAACGCAGCCGATTTGGCGGTTTGACGGCGATCGCTAAAATCGCTCGGACTTCCGCTTCGGTACTGCGCCCATGAAATTTAGCTTGCACCCGTAATGCCCGGTGGACATCTTCGGGCACATTTCGAACGGTTAACATTGCCATAAAACACCTCAATCAACTGAAAACCTGGATTGCAGTCAGTTAAGCAATTTGCATGCAATTTGGCAAGATCTGTCGCAAAAGTTGCATGCGCCGCAGCGTCGATTACTCATCTGGGCTTCGCTGTCGATGAGTCCCGAAAAACCGAAGCTATTTCGCTTTGCTACACGCCACATGTTCCGCTTCCGCTGCTCTAGACCCCGAATCACTTCGGCGCCGATTTTTAGATTGGCCCAGAAAAGCTAACGACTTATTGGGCACGCAATATTGATTCTCTTCAGGCGGATTTTATTGAGCCGCCACGTGCCCAACATAATAAATATCCAAAATTGACTGATTCGCTTGTGAATTTCGTGCAACTACGCGCATGCTCGAACAGCCATGCTTTTTATAAATAAAGATAACTTATGAAAAAACTGTTATTTATGTCGGGGCTTTTAATTTCCGCTTTTGCCAACGCCCAAGAGCAATGCGGATTCCCCGTTTCACTTGCGCGCAGCGGTTTTGAATCAGGCGAGCAACCTGCTTCGGTTATTTTGCCGCCAGAAAATACGCCCGTTACGGTAACTATTCAGGGCCCGGTCAACGCCAGCACCGTGGGCGTGGGCGCAATTCAGGTTTTTGGCACCTATACTGGCCCAGCAAATACCGGAATTTCGGTCAACGGTGTTCCGGCGCTAACGGATGGCGCATCGTTTGTTTCACCTCGGGTTTTGCTCGAACCCGGCGTCAATACTCTGACGATTCGATATGCCACCATGGACGCCGCACCCGTCGAGATCACCCGAAGCATTACCTACGCTACCAGTGCCACGCCCGAAGTGCTGTTTGCCGCAGGCAGCCCCGGTGATTACACGCCTACCGTCGTGCCGTTTACGTTAGCGACCAAGTTTCCATCTGCGCAAAACGTGATCACAAACGTGCAGGTTGACTACGATAGCAATGGCACGTTTGAGGTCAACGGCGCGCAACCCACGAAGCTTGAATTCGCCTACGAGCGCGCTGGGCTTTATGTCGCTACCGCAATCGTGACCTTTGACGATGGCAATACCGGCACGCCACCGGTGATTGTCCAGGATCAAACGCGTGTGTTAGCGCAAAGCCTTGCGTTTACGCGCCAAACGCTGTGTGGCGTCTATTACGCGATGAAAAATCGCTTGGTACAAAATCAAATTGCGCTGGCCGTGAATACACAATCGCCCAAGCAACAAGCGCGTATGACCACGCTTTGGAATGCACTGGCAAATGCAGGCCGATTAAATGCGGTGGCAACGCGCTTGGGCCCGATTGTAGACGGGCAAATCGCGCGCAATACCGCCGAGATGCTATTCGCGATTGCAACGGCAACTGCGGGCGAATTCGATGGATTCCAAGTGCGCTTTAGGAAGGACATCAATGGCGTCTGGCGCATTGATGCAATGTGAGCGCATAGCCATGGCCTTTAAAACATCGTTTTTAGCGATTTTCGCGCTGCTCACGCTGTCCAGTTGCCACAGTGAACCTGTCTCTAAAACCTTGGCAGTGGCGGAACGGCAGTTTATTGACGCCGAAACCATGCAGCCGATTGAAGGCGGCTGGGTGCATTTTGTCTGGCGCGGCAAGCCCAAGCCAAATGGCGTAAGTAGTTGCCGCAGCGCGGTATTGGGGCGCTCCGGGCCTGATGGTTGGTTTCGGGATACCGCGCAAGACTTGAGCTGGCGATTGGATGAGATGCCAGTTTATTTCGTGCCTGGGTACCAGTTTTTGCGTTTTGAGCACATTGAGGGTGATCCAGATCACGTGATGTTGCTGGTGCCGGAAACTGACCAATACTACGGAAAAATGCCAGGCTTCGAACAACGCTTGCGCGCGCAAGGATTTACTTATCACTTCGCGACCTTCAAAGACAACTATTCTTACAACTGGACGAAACGTATATCCAGTAAAGGTTTCATGCGCGGCGAATATGCCCAGCGCTATTTCATCCGCTATCACGGCCTGCCGAATGATGTCGGGCAAAACTTTAGGCTTTTAGGCCGAGTGTGTGATGACCCAGGTGCCAGAAACGTTGGGTTGTCGCAAGAACGCATTCAATATACTGACAAACTACGGTCAATCTCTTCAACTCGTTTTTTTTGTGACCCCATTTGGAAGGGTAGCGAAATATCAAGCGATGAAAAACAGGTTTTCATTACCACAGCCAGCTGGATTCTCAGTGATCGGAAGGAAGCTTGGGAACAGGTGAGTGATCAATTTGGACAATGGAATTTCAATCATCTTGAGGCATTAGCCAAATTCGATGAACAGAAAAAGCAGGCCTTTTGTGCCTGGATTTTGCCAAAAGTTGAAATAACCGAGGCCGAACTGCTGCGCGCAGGGCCACCTTTACCGACCGTTGAAATCGTACCAATGTCACCAGGAATACACCCATGAATTGCCAAACGTTTCTATTGTTCATGCTTTTCGCTGCACCTGCGGCTGCCTTTAATTTGGAAACACACGCTCTATTTACCAATAGCGCGTTCGGGAAGTCCATACTTAGCGGCACAACTGCCGAGTCAAATGAGCTCTATGCCAGGCTGGGATTTGATCGAATGACTAGACAACGCCCATTTAGTCAATCTGACACCCAAACATGCGTTGCGGTTAATGGCGGCGTTGGCGGCAAAGATCACTACATTGACGCCACCGGCGCTTGGTATGGCGTCAATGCCACGCAGAATTCGGGCACGCTACGTACACGTTGCCCGTTTCTTTTTGAACAACGCTCAATGCCACCAGCCTACACGGGCTATTTTGTAGATCCAGTTATTGGGCCTACCGCATGGTTGCGTTTTGAAGGCTGGCTCATGCGCGGCGTGATTCGCGAAGACGATTTCAAGTTTGGCAAGTACGACAACCCAAATCTTTCACCCGACCAAGACCCGTGGCGCGATGAGTTTCGCTCGGTGCACCATTTTTATGAACCGCTTTCCAATTCCACGGGCCTAGGTGCAGCCGCAGGGTTCTTCGCCAATGCCACGCGATCTACCACATGGGCGCTGGGCATAAACGATAGCGCCAATTGGGCGAACGATCAGGCACCGGATCAATTACGCGGCAATCATTTTAGTTACATGGATGCCCGCCGCTTATTTTGGCAAGCCTTGACCTACAAGGAAGCAGGCGTCGGTCCGTCAACTGCTACGTCGTTGAGGCAATCGAACTTTCGAGATAATTTATGGGCGACCACTTTGAAATCCGTTGGGCATGTCGTGCACTTATTGCAAGACGGCGCCAGTCCACAACATGTGCGCGGCGAAGGCCATAGTTTTCTGTGCAACGGCAACTCGCTGGACGATGTGCCGGAGGCACCGATTGCAACGCGCAATTTTGAGAATTTCGCCAATTTTCGCGTTGTCTTTGAATTTGAACGAGGCGGCGCTGCGTCGTATACGGTTGCTAGCCCATGCGAAGACCAAATGTGGCGCAGCATGTTTCGCACACTCGACCCGCAGGGACGCGAAATTGCACCAGCGGATACTTTGCGATGGACGAACAGCACTTACCCCATTCCGAACTTCAGCGTGCAGCGTAAATTCTTCACCACGCGCAACGAAGATGTGGCACTCAATAGCGCGCGTGGTTTGATGGACTACACCAACCGTGGTTTTTACACCGAAGGTAATTTTAGGGGCGACTTTTTTAGTCCACCCGCGTTTCTTGACGACCCCAGTTTTGACAACGGTGAATTTGCTGACCAATTTGTTCCTGGCCTGGGCACGGTCAAGCTCAAAGCGCTTTACTGGCGCGTGCCCGACGCGGCGGCACCTAGCTTCGTCGATATCGGCTTAAGAAATGGCAAAGCGCCGATCGCGTCTTACGAATATTGGTGGTACAACGAAAGTAATAATGTGGTGCCGCAAAAAGGGCATTTGAGCATTCCAAACTACGTCGCGATGCAAGATTTATTGGCGCCGCGCGCCATCGCCTACACCACTGGCCTGATCAACTTCTTCTTTCGCGGAAAACTAGCAATCGACCCCATCCAACAGCGCGTCTTCGCGGTGATGAATCAAGGTGAGCCACACACCATGAACGCGGATGGCTACCCCATTCGAACCAGCAATGGCCAGATATTTGGCTTCGAGAAAATTCGCCTGCGGGTGCGCAACAGTACTGATCCGATTACCGAATCGGGTACCAATGCGGTGGTGCCGCAAGTGGTGGGCGCCGGAAAGCTGGTCGCGGTTGCACGCTATCACCGCAATCCCTGCTACAAGCCCGATTTAACCGGTGAACGCTGGCTGGATTTTAATAACACGTTGACCGAGCCGAACTGCCCGCAGGGATTGCGCACCAACTACCAGGAAATATCGGTAACAGCGCCGCTGACAATCACCGATAATGCTGGCCTGCCGTTTGGCACCACAATCGCCGCATCTGTCGAAAAAGTATTTGATTTTTCCGCCGACCCGATCCCTGTCAACGCGACCGATTTATTTATCCAAGTGGTTTATCGCGGCCAGTTAGGTGAAGAAACCGATGGCATTGCAGTCGGCACGATTGATACGCAGGAACCGACTATTGTCGGGGCTTGGAATAATACGGATCACTATTACAGCAACGTTGGCTTTAACTGGCTTATTCAAAATGGTGCGAGCTTTGGCCAGCGCGGGATCGATAGCTTAAGCATTTGCACTGGCTCGCCTTCAGTGCTGCTGTATCGTTACGCTAGCCCGCAGGACGGTTTGAACATTCCCTTTCTCAATGGCACGCTAAACCCCGGCATTGTACGGCTGGCCCTGATCAATGCGAAATTCCCGACCATGCTCAATCAGCAAGCCTATCGCATGGCGGCGACGTTCAATGCGCCGCCCTATATGCCGCAGCGCGGGACGCAATCGCGCGGGCAGCTGCGCCAAGCCAGCCAAGAAATCTTTGCCGCAGGCGCGCTGCCCGCGCCGGTGCTGTGCCAATCGGCGGAACCCACCGTCACGCCGTTCTTTTGTTTTGATCCGATCAAACGTAGGCGCGGGCAGCCCATTGGCGAC
>JAYVAQ010000028.1:0-4501 GCA_043750875.1 Rhodanobacteraceae bacterium | reverse complement strand
GTTAGAAAACGCGCGGCTCTGCCTTTCGACAGGCTCAAGGCGAACGGTTCTTTTTACTGTTTCGCGCTTGACAAAAACCATAGAATCTCAGTGCGAACGTTTCTTTGCAGAGCACGTACAAGCCTCGTCATTGCGAACGCAGTGAAGCAATCTCAGCATGCCTCGCCCGAAATACGAGATTGCTTCGCTATGCTCGCAATGACGACAGCGAACGGTTCTAGTAGCCTCGTCCTCAATCCACCCTTGCCGAACGCGGAATCACCGAGCTGGAATCGCGCACCACTAAATTTGGCGAAACAGAAATTTGCTGTGCGCCAGGTGTAGGCGTGGCCAGCAAAAGCTGTGCCGCTTGGCGGCCGATATCGCGCACCGGCATGCGAATCGTGCTGAGTGCCGGCCACAGCTGCGCGGCCAGCGGGCTGTCGTCATAACCGACAACCGATAAATCGCCAGGAATATTCAGACCTAAGCGAAACGCGGCTTTGTAGACGCCAGCTGCCATCTCGTCATTACAGGCAAAAATTGCGGTGGGGCGCGGGCTGCGCGTGAGCAAATATTCTGCGCCCGCCACACCCGACTCGAAGGTGTAACCACCTTCGTATATTGCCTCGGGCGCTAGGTGAATGCCGCGCTGCGCCAGGCCATCAATAAATCCGGCGCTGCGCTGAATCGTAGACTGGTAGCGGCGTGGGCCGGTGATTAGGCCTATTTCCTTGTGCCCAAGGGATTCAATGTAGTTCGCCACTTCCACGCCCGCAAGGCGGTCATGCGTCAGCAGCATTTGCCCAGGTTCGTCCAGCTTAATCGAGGCCACGCGCACATAGCGGCAGCCGGTTTCGCGTAGCGCATCTGCCAGTGCTTGATCCTCGGAAACGCGTGGAATCAAGATCACACCGAATAGTTTTTGCTGAGTTACAAAGCGGCGTACACCTTCCACATAGCCTGCACTTTTGCTATCACAGGGGTGCACGATCAGCTCAAATTCGGTGTCGCGCAAAGCATCCAGCACGCCGTATTGGATATTGACGATGTATTGCGCGGTGGGGTTATCAAACACCAAGCCGATCATAAAAGAGCGGCGAAATGCCAGGCCACGCGCCTGCGGATCCGGGCTGTAGCCGCGTTGCGCCATCAGTGCCAGTACGCGCGCACGCGTGTCGTCGTGCACCAACGGTGAGTTATTCAGCACCCGCGACACGGTTTTTTTCGATACCCCGGAAAGCCGGGCAATATCGTTGATCGTGGTCTTGCCGCCTACCTCGGCGGGCAGTTCTGTTTCTGCCGGTATGATCACTGCGGGCACTTTCGCCACTTTTGGCTTTTTTGTTTTCACGGCGCGTGCCTTGGCGGAATCTGGAGTGCTCATGTTGATTCTAGTGGGATGATGTCGCAGTGTAGCGCGCGCAAAGGCAAGGGCTGAAAGTCCGCTAGCATTAGGGTGTTGCGGAAAACACGGCTACAAAGTTTTGGGCGCAATGCTCGTCTTTGCGAGCGCAGCGAAGCAATCTCATCCTTAATTCGAGGTGCACTTAGTTCGCCACGTCGCTGCACGCCTCGCGATGACGATTCCTTACAAATTTTTTTTGGTTCGCACCGCTAACGCAACGCCGTCGGCAGCCATAGCGAAAGCGCCGGAAAAAATACTACCAGCAGCACTACTACGGAAGCAGCCAAATAGAACGGCCAAATCGTGCACACTGCCTCGCCTACAGTAATTTTGCCAATCGCAACGCCGACAAAAAGCACGGAGCCAACCGGGGGCGTGATCAGGCCTATACCGGCCGTTAGGATCAAGATAATGCCAAAGTGAATCGGATCAATGCCGTAGGCTTTTGCCACCGGTAAAAAAATCGGCGTACAGATAATGATCATCGGTGCCATGTCCATAAAAGTGCCCAAAATCAACAGACTGAGCACAATCAGCAGCAAGATGGTGTAGGGCTCGTGCGCAATCGATTGCAGCAACGCGACGGTGGCAACCGGCACTTCCAAATACGCCAGCGTCCAGCCAAACGCGCCCGACGCCGCAATCACAAATAAAATTGCACCGGTGGTTTGTGCGGCGTTGGCGCACAGCGCGACAAAGCCGCGCCAGTTCAGTTCGCGATAGACAAACGCCGCCAGCAGCAATGCATACACCACTGCAATCGCGGCACTTTCCACGGCGGTAAAAATACCGGCGCGGATGCCGCCCAAGATCAGGCCAATCAGCAGCAAGCCGGGCAGGGCTGACACGAAACGTAACAGCACTTGCTGCATGCCGGGAAAAGGCTCCGCAACATAGCCGCGTTTGCGTGCCACTACCCATGTGGTTGCCATGACTGCCAGCACTAGCAGCGCGGCTGGCACCATACCAGCGGCGAACAGATCCGCGATTGAAATGCCGCCGCCCGCTGCTGCCGAGTACAAAATTAAATTGTGCGATGGCGGCACCAGCAGCGCCACCAGGGCCGAAGTGATCGCGACATGGACGGCAAAATCGCGATCAAAGCCGCGCTGCACCATTTGCGGAATCATCGTGCCACCAATCGCTGAGACATCGGCTATGGCCGAACCAGAAACGCCGCCAAATAGTGTCGAAGCTACCACATTGACTTGGCCCAAGCCGCCGCGCATATGGCCAACCAAAGCGCTGGCAAAAGCAATAATGCGCGCCGAAATGCCGCCACGCAGCATGATTTCGCCAGCAAAAATAAACAAAGGAATCGCTAATAGCGTGGTGCTGTTCGCGCCGGATGCAATTTCCACCAAGCTCAAAATCATTGGCAAGCCCAAACTAGCCACCGCCGCCGCCGATGCGCCGATCAACGCAAATGCGACCGGCACGCCGATGAGTAGCAGAATCGCTAAGCTCGCAAACAGGATAAAGATAGTCATGATTTCACCGGCGGCTTAGCGGCACGAGAAAAGAGTTTTTCTAACGCAAATACGGCAATCAAAATGCCGCCAATACTCAATGGCAAATAACGGCTGCCTTCCGGTAGCACTGTGCCGGCCATGCGTACCGCCCAATCCCCCAACACCAGCTGCCAACTGCCCCAGGCGATCGCAGCGCCCAACAGCGCAACCAGTGCCGAACTAAATTTCTGCAGGATCACGGCAACCTTGGGCGCAACGTTTTCGATCAACAACGAAAAAGCGAAGTGGCGATTGTTGCGCACGCACACGGCCGCGCCGCACATCATCGCGGAGTTTAAAAATAAGTGCTAGCGGCTCGGTCCAGCCCGGTGATTGGTTCAACACGTAGCGGGCAAAAACCTGCCAACTTTGGATCACCGTCATCGCTAACAGAGCGATGCCCGCAGCGATAAGTGTCCAATTTGCTAAGCTGGCAAACACTGTCTTCGTTGCTGCAACGGTGCTGCTTGCCACGTCCTCGTCGCTCATAAAATTTCCTTGTGGCTTTGGGCGCGAATCATCGCGTGCAAACGTGCGGTCTCAGGGTCAGCCAAATAGCGCTGCAAAAACGGTGCGGCTGCGGTACGGAACGCGGTGTGATCAACCGTATTTACCTGCACGCCAGCGGCGATGGCGGCAGTACGCGCGGCGTCCACGCGGGCATCCCAGGCGGCGCGCATCACCGTAACGGAGCGCAGCGCGACATCACGAACGAGCGCTTGCTCGGCCTTGCTTAACGCGTAGAAAATTGCGGCTGACATCAGCAGCGCATCGGGTGTGTAAGCGTGCTCAGTCAGCGATAGAAAGCGCGCCACTCCTGGATCGCGTAGGCTTGCGCGCGATTGCTGGGCTGTGGAC
Source organism: Rhodanobacteraceae bacterium (assembly GCA_043750875.1). Taxonomy (GTDB): domain Bacteria; phylum Pseudomonadota; class Gammaproteobacteria; order Xanthomonadales; family SZUA-5; genus JANNYA01. Next base: position 745 of record JAYVAQ010000028.1, on the reverse strand, counting down.
CCGGGTAGGCGCTAAGCGCGCGTTTCGCCAAGCGCGCCTGGACAAAATGGCTGGCGATTTCAACTGCAGCCAAACTTGCCGCAACTTCGCTGTCATGAATCAATAGATTTTCGGCAGAATTTTGCAATGCGGTTGCCTCAAAATTGTTCGGAACTAGTCTTTGTGGTGCATTTATACTATAAATAGGAAACCGGTGTCATTTCAATGTTTAATTGGGTCGATTCAAACTCATGTGGCGAATATTCGAGCAGACGTACTTGCATTCGTCATTGCGAGCGCAGCGAAGCAATCTGGCTTTTAGTAAGGGGCGCCTTGAGATTGCTTCACTACGTTCGCAATGACGAAACTTCGGATTCACGGCAACGTGTCCGCATCAGATTGAATTTTGTAAATTTATTGGCTATCGAAAAAAATTAACGCGTTTCAAGGATTAGGACTTGACGATGCACGCACGCAACAAAAACGATGGCAACAAGAAAAGCGGTTTCGGCAAACCTAGCTTGGGTTCGGGCAGCAGTGCACTTTATGACGGCGTGCGATTGTGTCGGCGTGTTTTTTGCTGCCACCACCGCCGCTAGATCCTGGCGCGGTGCGGTTTTGGAAGCCGAAGCACGCGCGCGGCAGGGTAATACTTGGGTGTATCAGCTCGACTGGCGCTCGCCACAAGCGGGTGGAACACTGGGCGCGATGCACATACTGGATATCCCGCTGATGTTTGACAACATCGCTAACGCGGGCGAGCAAA
>JAYVAQ010000027.1:0-2821 GCA_043750875.1 Rhodanobacteraceae bacterium | reverse complement strand
CAAAAATCGCGCCGTTTATTGCGCCGCATGCGGTATTCGCTACGAATACCTCGGGCTTGAGCATCACGGACTTGTCCAACGGTTTTGATGCGGAGCTGAAAACACGCTTCTGCGGCGTGCACTTTTTCAACCCGCCGCGCTATATGTATTTGGTCGAGCTGATTCCAACGCCGGCCACCAAGCCAGAAATTTTGGATCAATTGGAAGTGTTCTTGACCTCCACCCTCGGCAAAGGCGTGGTACGTGCGAAAGACACGCCGAATTTCATTGCCAACCGCGTCGGCGTGTTCTCGATGCTGGCGACAATGCACCATACGCAGGCGTTCAAGCTTGGCTTTGATGAAGTCGATGCGCTGACCGGCCCGTTGATCGGGCGGCCAAAATCGGCAACGTATCGCACCGCCGATGTGGTCGGATTAGACACGATGGCAAACGTGATTCGCACGATGGATGGCAAGTTACCTAACGACCCGTGGCATCAGTATTTCAAAGCGCCAGCGGTGCTGTCGGCATTGATCGAAAAAGGTGCGCTCGGGCAGAAGTCCAAAGCCGGTTTCTTTAAGAAAGTCGGCGACAAAATTTTGGTGCTAGATCCAGCGAAAGCCGACTATAAAAACTCGGACGCCGAAGCCAGTATTGACGCCGAAAGCGCGCTGCGCCAGAAAGGTTGGGCGAACAAACTTAAAGCCTTGCGCGAGGCTGATGATGCCCAGGCACAGTTTGTCTGGGCCTGTTTCCGCGATGTATTTCACTACGCTTCTTATCATTTGGAAGCGATTGCAGATAACGCGCGCGATCTAGATTTCGCGATTCGCTGGGGCTTTGGCTGGACCGAAGGCATTTTCGAAATCTGGCAGCAAGCCGGTTGGAAACAAGTGGTGGAATGGATTGAGGCCGACATCGCGGCGGGCAAATCCATGAGCAACGCACCTTTGCCAGCCTGGGTCAAAGACGGTCGCGAAGGTGTGCATGATGCGTCCGGTTCTTACGCGCCAGCGGCAAAACTGATGCGCGAGCGCAGCAAGTTGGATGTCTATAACAAGCAATATTTCCCCGATCCAATCTACACCGAAAACTTCGATGCTAATAAGGGCGAAACGGTTTGGGAAAACGAAGGCCTGCGCGCCTGGACGCAAGGCGATGGCGTACTGATTGCCAGCTTCAAATCCAAAGGCAACACGGTCGGTGCCAAAGTTTTAGAGGGCGTGCACAAAGCCATTGCCTTGGCCGAAGACGGCTTTAAAGCCCTGGTTATTTGGCAAACCAAAGAGCCTTTCTCCTTCGGTGCGGATTTATCCGACGCGGTACCGGCAGTCGCTGCGGGCAAATTTGATGAATTTGAAGCCATTGTCAAGCACTTCCAAGACACCTCAATGCGCATTAAGTATTCTGCGGTGCCAGTGATATCGGCAGTACGCGGCATGTGCTTTGGCGGCGGCTGCGAGTTCCAAATGCATTCGGCCGCGACCGTTGCAGCATTGGAAAGCTACATTGGCTTAGTTGAAGCAGGCGTTGGCTTATTGCCCGGCGGTGGCGGTTGCAAAGAATTCGCACTACGCAGTGCTGCCAATGCCGTCGATGGCGATGTTTTCGGCCAACTCAAACAAGTCTTTCAAACGCTAGCTATGGCCGGCGTGGGTACCAGCGCGATTGATGCAAAAGAACTCAAGCTGATGCGCCAAACAGACACCGTGGTGTTCAATAGCTACGAGCTGTTGTACGTCGCCAAGCAGGTCGCGTTAGGTTTAGCGGCGGCGGGCTATCGTGCACCGATGCCGCCGAAAGCGGTGCCGGTCGCCGGCGATGTGGGTATCGCCACCTTCAAGGCTAGCCTGACCAATATGCTGGAAGGCCACTATGCCAGCGCACATGACGTTGAAGTTGCTACTCGCATCGCCACCGCACTGTGTGGCGGTGAAATTGAACGCGGCAGTTTGGTGGACGAAACCTGGTTGCTAACCGTTGAGCGCAAAAACTTCATTGCATTATGCAAACAGCAAAAGACGCTGGAGCGCATCGCGCACACCCTCAACACCGGCAAACCGCTGCGTAACTGAGTACGCCAAAATGACTGATAACGTGGACAACATTGTTTTAGAGCATCTGCGAGCCCTGCGCAACGATGTGAAAGCCCAGCGGGAAGAAATACGCCAAGGATTTAGGGACGTTTCTATGCGCCTTTCTAGTTTGGAGATGCATCAATCTGCAAACTCGATGGACAGTACGCGCGCTAGCGCACGCCTCGATGAATTGGTAACCCGCATCGAACGATTGGAAACACGTCTTGACCTCGCCTCATAAGGAAACTAATTATGTCTAAACAAATACAAGACGCCTATATCGTCGCCGCCACCCGCACCGCCGTTGGCAAAGCGCCACGCGGCATGTTTCGTAACACCCGCTCTGATGACTTGCTGGCGCACTGCATCCGTAATTTGATCAAGCAATCTGGCGTCGATCCAAAATATATTGACGATGCCATCATTGGCTGTGCCATGCCCGAAGGCGAGCAAGGCATGAATATGGCGCGTATTGCTGTATTGCTGGCGGGCTTACCGAATACCGTCAGCGCGATGACGATCAACCGTTTTTGCGCCTCCGGTAGCCAAGCGATTGGCTTAGCGGCAGATCGCATTCGCTTAGGCGAAGCTGATTTGATGCTCGCAGGCGGCGCAGAAAGCATGTCCATGATTCCGATGATGGGCGCGAAACCGGCGTTCAATCCAGCTGTATTCACCGATGAAAATATCGGCATTGCTTACGGCATGGGCATCACTGCGGAAAAAGTAGCCGAGCGCTGGAAAGTCAGCCGCGAAGATCA
>JAYVAQ010000026.1:0-16700 GCA_043750875.1 Rhodanobacteraceae bacterium | reverse complement strand
ACCACTCGTAGGTTTCCAAATAACTGGGGTGTAACTCGCCGTAAATCTTCGCCTTAATCTTAAAACAGCGTTGAAAGTAATCCAGCGCCCTTGTCGATTCGCCATTGACATTCAAATGCCCGGCATAGAGGGCATAGCTGTCAGCCAACTGCACGCTACCGGGAAATTTATTCTCAAATATCGCCAACGCCCGAACGAATAAGTTTCCGGCTTCCTCGCGCCGACCTAGTGCGGATGCCGTCCTAGCCATCGCCGCGAGCGACTCGGCGAGCTCCGGTGCATCGTGCGGCGCAAATTGTTCGCGCAGTGCCAGCGCTTCTTTGGCATAGGCTTCACTATTCGCGGCGCTGTCGGCGCCCGAGACGACACGATGCAGTCGCGCCAACATCTCCGCCAGCACCAAAGGCCGATGCAAAGTTCTTTCCAACGCCACCGCACGCTCCAAATTGACTCGCACCAATTTTGGTTGGCCCATATTGGACTGCACCACGCCCAGCGTGCTGTAAAGCTCGGCCTGGGTTTCTGGCTGCCCCTGCATTTGTTTTTCAACGCGCGCTTCGGCGGCGGCAATCAGTTGCGAGGCGGGAATATCGCCCGACTCGGCATTGGGATTACTGCTGTCAAACACTGAGATCAAAAAATCACTGGTTTGGCGCGCCGCCAATTCCGCCTGTTGGGCGCGGTCGCGTTCCTGTAACGCCGTCTGCTCAGCCCGCAGCGCACGCTGCGATTCGAGCAGCACTTTGGCAGTAAGGCCAACAACCGTGAACACAAATACCAGCCCCGCCAAAACTACGGGCCAACGTCGCAGCATGAATTTTCGGGCGATATAGCTGCGCGTCGCAGGCATGGCGCGCAGCGGCAGTCGCATCTGATAACGCGCTAGATCCTCGATAAGCGCATCCACCGAGGAATAACGCTGCAGCGGATCAACATGGCGCGCTTTGGCGATAATGGCAGCCAATTCCCGATCCCGCGCCATGCCGATTTCGAGCAATTCCGCCAGCAGCACGCCGAGGCTAAAAATATCGCTCAAGGTCGAAACCGCTTCACCCTCGCGCTGTTCCGGGCTGGCGTAACGCGGTGTGTAGGCTTGTGCGGCGCTACTGGAACTGAGGGCGGCTGGTGCGCTAGGGTCGGCCGTTGGATCACTCAATCGAGCGATACCGAAATCAAGCAGGACGGGCCGACCGTCCTTGTTAATGATCAGATTGGAAGGTTTGATATCGCAGTGCACGATCAGCTGCCGGTGCGCAAACGCGACCCCATGACAGGCCTCGACAAACAGCTTGAGGACGGCATCCAGCTTCAGGCAATTGACGCTACAGTGTTGATCTACCGGCAGGCCATCGACGTATTCCATCACCAGATAAGGCTGTCCGTCGGCTGCGCTCGCACCGTCATACAGGCGCGCAATATTCGGATGGGTCAGCTTGGCCAGCAATTGCCGCTCACGCGTGAAGTACGCCAGCATTGCGCTGCTCGGCAAACCTTTAAGCAGTTTCAGCGCCGCAATCTGCTCGAAATTGCCATCACAGCGCTCCACCAAATACACCCGCCCCATGCCGCCCTGGCCGATTTCAGCTTTGATGCGCCAAACGCCAATGACCTCGCCAATCGCTGGATTCGCTTGGCCCAGCGCCGCCATTGCGCCGCTTACCGGCCCGGTAATCAAGCCATCGGGCACCGCTGCACCGGCGTCAAAAAGCGCTAGCACCTCGCTAATCAAAAGCGACTCGTCCACCAAAGTGCGCAAATGCGCCTCGCGCTCGCCCGCAGGCAGCTCGACTACGGCCTCATAAAGCGCGCGGATGGCGCTGTAGCGTTCAGGCGTCATCGCGCAACTGCTTTGCAATCCAATCGCGCGCAAAGCGTAAGTCTCGGGTCACGGATGACACCGAAACATTGAGCAGCGTGGCGATTTCTTCTTGCGACAAACCACTGAAGTAAGTCAGATGCACCACCTGCCCACAACGCGGATCCAACCGTTCCAGCTCAGTCAACGCCTGATCAATTACCAGCAACGCAGTAGGGTCGGATTGCTCACCACGACTGGCGGTCCAAGTCACGCGAATCAATGCACCGCCGCGCTTATGATTGACGCGTGCCCTTGCGTAGTCAACCAGCAACGAGCGAATGCTGAGCGATAAGGTCGCAAAAAAGTGCGCCCGATTTTTGAAATCCACGCCCCCTGGAATAACCCGCAGCAAAGCTTCATGCAGCAAGTCAGCCGAGGACAAAGTGACCGCAACACCAAACTGCGCGAGCCGATTCGATGCGATGAGTTTTAATTCGACATAAACCCGGTCAAGCAACACCGAAAACGCCGCGCCGTCACCTTCGCGCCAGGCATGCAGCAATGTCGTCAGATCTTGGCTGGCGTAAGGCCCTTGGCTCATAATTAGTTGAATCAGCGGCGCGAATGACTATCAAAGCACACTCCGAGGGCTTTTACCAATTGCGCCACACATGCTAGTGCTACCGCGCTCTGCGCTACGTGAGCACCTGCTTTGGCGGCGCTTTGGCCCGCATTGCTTCCGAGTTCAACGCAACCGCATCGCCGGATTGCCAAATAACGTAATCGAATAATTCGATTCCATATGCTCCGGCGCAGCCCCTGCCAAGTCCGCCTTCGCCGCTTGCAGTGCCTCGCCCAAAGCATTGATCGCCACATCGCCACGATCATCGATACGGCCATCTTCGATCAGATCAAAAAAGCGCATGCCGAGCCACACACTAACTCGTTGCAAATAACATCAATAAAATGCAATATTTATGCGTAATTTTTATATTTTATGTATTTTTTCTAAAAATAAATATGCTTATTGAATTTTCTATCGCGAATTTTCGCTCGTTTGATCAACGCCAATCACTCAATATGGTTGCTAGTCCTGCGACTGAACACCTGCAAACGCATGCGCGTGATGCAGGGGTGCGGAACGTGGCGCCACTGCTACTCAGCGCTGCGATTTACGGTGCCAACGGTGCCGGAAAAAGCAACTTGCTGCGCGGCTTTTGGACGTTACGAAATATGGTCCTCAATTCGGCGCGCGAGGGCATGCGAGGCGATGAATTACCCTACGAGCCCTTTGGCTTGAACAAAAAATTACCGACCGAGTTTGAGGTCGTTTTTATCGCCGAAGGCAAGCGTTGGCAATATGGTTTGAAGTACGACAACAAGCGCGTAATTGAAGAGTATTTAGTAGTCTATAAAACGCAAAAGCCTACGCGTGTTTTTGAGCGCCAGTATGATTTGGACACCGATGGCTATCATTGGAGCTTCCAAAAACCGATTGACAGGGAGCGCTTTAAAGCTTTGGTGCGTCCGAATGCGCTCGCGCTATCGGTTTTAGGTGGGCAATTCGGTACTTCTGAATTAATTGCTGCGTTTGATTGGTTTAGTCAAAGTCGCGTACTCAATACCCATGCACCGAAGTTGCGGAGTGGTGCGAAAGTGAACGCAGACGCTCTGGGCAAAGTCTTCCCCTACATCCAAGCGATAGATCCCACGCTTATGCATAGCCGGATTACGGAGAGGACAGGTGAATTGCAAATCAACGATGAACAGCCGACGATTGAAACCTTTCATCCCAGAATTGAGTTTTGCCACCAAACGCCAGATGGCGATCAAATGTGGCTTGATTTATACAAAGAGTCAGAAGGCACGCAACAGTTGTATCGCCTAATGGAGCAATTACTAAGCGCTATCGAAAACGGTTACACAACGTTTGTTGACGAACTCGACAACAGTCTGCATCCACTCTTAGCACGCAGTCTTGTGGCGCTTTTCCATGACACAATACGCAATGCCGCAGGCGCACAGTTGGTGTTTGCGACCCACGATGCCACGATGTTGGATCTAGATCTTTTGCGTGAAGATCAGATTTGGTTTGTTGAGAAAAAGCCGAACCTGAGCACCGAGCTGTATTCGCTTGCCGATATCAAAGGTCGTCACGGCGGCATTGAAAAAGGCTACCTACAGGGTAAATTTGGCGCCATACCACTGCTAGGTAGTCCGCTCGCAAATGGCTAAAAACCTAACTAGTTTCACAAAGCGCGGAGTTGAACGTCGCGCACTTGGCTCTCGCCAGGCGAGCAGGCGAATTCTTATTGTTTGTGGCGGGCAGAAAACCGAGCCCAACTACTTCAACGAATTGCGCCGTGTACGAAGCCTTACGGCAACACTCGTAATTGAGGGCGTCGGTGAGCTTCCAGTGCAGCTGGTTAAGCGCGCCATCGAAAAAATACTTTTGGAAGGAGACTTTGACGCTGCTTATGTTGTTTTTGATCGTGATTCCTTTGCAGACTTTGTGGATGCCATCAATATGGCGAAAAATTTTCGCAGCGATCAACAGCCAGATTTGCATTTAATACTTCGGGGCCGTGTTTCGAGGTATGGCTACTGCTCCATTTTGTCGACACCGACAAGAAGTTCGTTAGAACCGGAAACGATTCTGCTGGCGATCGCGTCGTGTCGGAGCTTAAACGACACCATCCTCAGTATGAAAAAAAATACTTGTCGCTTTTTTCAAAAATTTCAACGCCCGAGCAACTCAAACTTGCCAACAAGCGAAGTCAACGGCTACGCAAAGCACGTGATGACATTTGGAACTGTACATTTACCGATGTGGACCTACTCGTTGAGGCACTTAATAATCCAGAGAAAACCGCTTAGTTTTCTGACGTCATATTTGTCAAATTTCGTCATCGCGAACGCAGTGAAGCGATCTCAATACGCCGCACCTGAAATACGAGATTGCTTCACTGCGTTCGCAATGACGAGGCTCAAGATCACCTAACCCGCATCGCCGGATCCCCAAACAGCGTAATCGAATAGTTCGATTCCATATGCTCCGGCGCAGTCCTTGCCAAGTCTGCCTTCGCCGCCTGCAGTGCCTCGCCCAAGGTATTGATCGCTACGCCACCACGGTCATCAATTCGACCATCTTCGATCAAATCAAAGAAGCGCGTTCCCAGCGCCAAGTGGCTGGCGTCTTCGGCCAAGCTGGTCGAGCCAATGACTGCTGCGGCCAACTGATTGTTGCGCAGCATGAATGCGTGGCTCATGGTGTCTTGATTCGGCATGACGAAATAACTGTTCCAACAGCCCCACTGGCTGACAATTGCGGGTAGGCCAGTACGTTGTATGTTTCCTAACTGTGTGGTGTCCAGTAAGTTTTGCGCGGCCCAGCGGTTCGGGCTGGAGTGGCCTAGGTAGTTGATCCAATCGCTACCGCCTGCTAGCGCGGCTTTGGCGGATACACGCGCCTCGTTGACGCCAATTTCGTCGCTTAAGCCGAACTCCAGCACTTGGTCTTGACGCAGATAGCTCAGCAGCGCGCGACTGTGCACATCGAAGTGCTCGCTGGCGTTGGAACCGCCCGCGCTGGCGAAAAATTTCTGTGCTGGGGTATTGCCGCGCTGCACGATTGAATTAATCGCGCGGCGTAATTCTTCTATCGTGCGGGCTGGAATTCGGCCTAATGCCCGTTCTGGCACGCCATCGTTATTGCTGTCGGCATACGGTGCATCGCTGGCGGCGAATCGTACGATCGCATTACTTACCCGATAAAAGGTAGGAAGATAACTTTGTGAGCCGGTGCCTAAGTTATCGTCGTAGTCGTAACTATCGCCACCGACCAGTAGCACGAACTTGGGATTGACTGCCGCGATAGCTTCCCGAATGGCTTGTGGGCTGCGTTGGTGCGCACTTTTTGCGGCATAAATAGCATCGGTACGCAGCACTTTTACGCTGTAGCCACGCGCTTGCTGCAGGGCAATTAGCGGTGCCAATTCAGTCTCGAAAAGCGGATGCGTCACGATCAAATAATCCACGTGCGCAAAATCGGTTTGTGCCGCAGCGCCTGGACGTAGCGCAGGAGATTGTAAATGTGCGCTATCGCTGAAATGTAGCGCACTGACACGATTGTCTAACATCACATTGCTACTGACTTGATCGCGCTTGATCGTGCCATCGAGTTGGCTCCAGACTGTGCTTGCTGCCTTGACTCCACTTACGGCAAATCCGCTAATGGATTCAAACCGATCCCGCATCAGCTCATCGCTTGCGCTCGCTACAGTGAAAGTGCCAAAGGCCAATTCGCCATCGCTAACGATGGTGCTGGCGCTATAGCGCACGCTAAATCCATCCAGCAGCACGATATCGGCGGCATAGCCAGTGTCAGCTAACACCCGCACGGTCAGTGTGTTTATCGCCTGCAGCTGCGCTTCGCTTAAACCCAAAGTAATCGTTTCTGCGGTCAAGCCATCGAAGCGCTTCGTTGCAAGCAGCTGACCATTGAGCAAGATCGCAACGCTGTGATCAGGCGTGGGACCGGCGTAATCCACGCCACCCCACAAATTCACGCTCAAGCTCACCGCACCGCTTACCCGCCCGGGCAAGCTAAAGCTACGCGTGAGCTCAACCGGCAGCGTTGTGGCAACCAAGCGTGCATCGAACCACGGATCATTGCCCGGCGCACTAAAGGTGTATTCCCGATTCGGCGCTTGCTTGGTTTCGGCACTCACACTACGTGCAAGGGCAGTGCCATCGACGACGGCCCCTGATCCCACATTTTGTGCCGAAACCGCATCTTGCTTGAGCTCATACACTCGTTCGTTTCCGTACAAACTTGGGCGCGTGGTGGCAAACCATTCCACGCTGCAACCTGGGCCAAAAGTGGCGGCGGCGCAATCAATATAGCGCGGCACTGACTGGCCATTTTCCGTGACCGCGATTTGTGCTGTGCTCACGCCGCTGGCAAAACCGGCCCCGCTCATTTGCGCAAAACTGACGCGTTGAATACCCGTCTTGACCACGCTCGCCAACACCGTTGCCGCACCGCTACCACGCAATTCTGATATCGGCGTGGCGGCATTGGACGCGCGAATCGCGCTCCAATTCAGTGGTTGGTCCAGCGCTGGCGCACCCATTGATGCGGCACCATTAGCGTCTAACTTAATTTCAGCGTGGAAGCGCGAGGCCCCTGTTAAATCAATGTCTTCCACGCGGATCTCGGTGATGCCAGCGGCTTCCACGGTGCGTTGATAGGACTTCGCCGACATACCGTCCCCGGTACGATTGACGATCAAATCCTCATGCAGCGCACGCCAGTCTTGCGTTACATCCGCCCTACCCCACAGCCGGTAACCCAAATGCCCAGCTTCGGTGGCGCTGCCAAATTGTACATTGAGCTGGGTTCCGGAACGGCTGGCGTTGACGAATGCTAGGCTGACCGGCGTGGTGCTGAAGTCACCGCCAAACACCGCCGCACCAATACTCTCGGGGGTCAAGTGGACGCGATCCGTGCTCAAATCTTCGTCTTCATCAATGCGCATTCTGAGACTGAAATTGGCGCCGACCGGCGTATTGAAGCCGCAGCTGCGCAGCCAGCCGCCGTCGTCTTCGCTACGCGTGTGCAAGCCGGCAAAACCGCGCAAATTCGCGGCGTTTATGACGGTGCCGGCGGGGAAGGACATATCAGTTTGTGGGCAGGTGCTCAGGCTGGTGGCGCTGCCAAAGCTTGTTGCAAACGGCACCAAGGACCCGCCGATCACTGCAAGGTTGCTGGAAACGTTGTTTTCGATCGCGATATAGCCAATGGTTTCCGCGTTAAAAAGCCCCGGATTGGCGGCACCGCTGTTATCAGAGCTGGAGCTTTCCAAGGCGGTATTGAAGCCAGTAGCACTGACATTGCTGACCGCGGTGGTAAACCAAAGCCGCGAAACGCCGTTTAGCGCTGGCCGGCCCGGCAGCCCTGGCAGGCTGAAATTACCGCCGGCATTCGCTGGATTCCAACTTTGTACGCTCGTTAACACCACCGGCGGCGCACTGAAGTCATCGCCGATCACGCTTGGGAAGCTCACCGCGTGCCAGCTGGGCGCGGCAAAGCCGCCAAAGCCGCCAAAGGTCGTGGCGCGCTGGCTTGCCATCGTCAAGACACTGCCGACTTTAACAATCACGCCTGCACCCGGTGTATTTACTGCCGAGGGCGACGCGTTGCCGTTGAACCGATTCGCGACGTCGTTCGGCAATCGATGGCTACCCGGCAAAGCGGCTAGCCAGTGCACCGTCATCGCCGGCCCGCCGCCATTACAAAATTGCGCAATACATCCGCGCGGTTTTACCTGCAACATATCAAAGCCTGAAGCGTTGACGTTGGCGATACGCACGGATTTCGGTTGGCTGTCGTTGTTGCTTGGCTGCACGATCACAATCGGCGTTGCGCTGAATGGCTGCGGAAACAGCACGCGAATGGCTTGATTGGTGATTTCAACAGTGGCTGGCAAGGTGATTGCGCCTACCGCTAGCTTACGGCTAAAGCTGGGCGTGCTGTTTCTGGCAATAAAGTTACCGGCAGCCGTCACTGGATCGCTAGAGCCCAAAGGGATAGTGGCGATGGGCGTCATCCCGTTGGTATTGAGCACGCTCATCGTGCCATTGTTATTGGCCACATAAACCCGCGAGCCATCCGGGTGTACATCCACGCCCACCGGGCGCGGGCCGGTAACGCCGGTGGCAATCACGGTAAGTGCCGCCGCATCGATTTGCGAAACGGTGTTACCGTTTACATTGAGATTGCCGCCATTGTTACTCGCATAAATGCGCGTGCCATCGGGGCTGATGTTGATCCCGACTGGCACGCCACCGATATTGACGCTACCTGCGATCGTATTCGTGGCTGTATTGAACGCGATCATGCGCCCGGCTTGCTGCCCGTTGACAAAATACACGCGCGAACCATCTGGGCTCATGGCGAGTGCATGCGTGGTGGTGCCAACATCGAATTGCGTAACGACATTTGACGGCAGTGCCACCACCGACAGATTGGTGGACGTTGCGCTGCCCACATACAGCTTGCTGCCATCCGGGCTGATCACCACGCCGGTTGGAACCGAGCTGATGTTGAATGTGGTGAGCAGAGTGTTGTTGCCGGTATCTATCACCGACAACCTATGATTGCCGCGATTAGTAACGTACAGCCGCGTGTTGTCAGGCGACACCACCGCGCTCCAGGGCGAATTTTCCACATTAATAGTGGTGACCAATGATTTGGTCACGGTATTAATGACCCTGACGGTGTGGTTGTTTTGATCGATTGCATAGGCGCGCAAGCCATTGGGTGCCACGGCAATGCCCGTGCCAGCACCACCGCTGATTTGCGCAATTACCTGATCGCTGCCTAAATCCAGTACCGACATTTCCCCGGTGTTACTGCGCGGCACATAGGCAAATGGCCCGACCGCAGTTTGCGAGCTGCTCGGAGTGACACTATTGGACGGTAGCGATGCCGCGCCAGTTCCGACCGCATTGGTCGCCGCCACCGTACAAGTGACGGCAATGCCATTGCTCAAGCCAATGACCGTGATCGGCGAGGCTTGACCTAGGCCTGAGCGCGCACCGCAGCTGGCGGTGTAGCTCAAGATAGCCGAACTACCCTGGTCGGTCGGCGGGGTAAAGAACACCAACACCTCACCATTGCCGACACGCGCGGTGCCAATGGTTGGCGCAAACGGCACGATCGGCAGCACCGTGTGGCTGACGCTTGCTGCATCGGACGCTAAAAATTGCTGATCGCCGGTGTAGCGCGCGTTGATGGTTTTTACGCCAATGCTGGAGGATTGCAGCGTGCATTGGCCGATTGAGTTTGCTCCGCTGACGCTGAGCGTGGCGAAGCATACTGAGCTGGCTTCACTGATGCGCACGCGGCCGAGCACGCCCGCTGCGCCACTGGCGCGCGTGACGCTGACGGCGACTACATAAGCGCCATCGCGCGGTGAAGGATTCGGGTTATGGCTAGTAATAACGCTGCTGGTTGCGATCTGCGGCGTCGTTGCAAATTGGCTGATGAAGGCGTCTTCATGCACATCCAAATCTTGCACCGGCACCAGATTGGTTGCGGCTGAACTCCACACTGCGAATCCGGCATCGCTTAGCCCGTTTGCGCTAATGCTACTCGCCGCATTGGCTTGCACGGCTGCGGCGCTGAGTGAGGTGCGAATGATCGTTCCGGATACCAAATCGCGCACAAAACTATCGCTGACATTGTTGCTGTCAGAGTCTACTAAATTGCTCATCGCGCAGTTAAAGCCGACATAGCGGCCACTGCTGCTCATGCTGATATCGCCCAAGCAATCGCCACCGATTCCTTCCACACCGAGCGCATCCGTGCTGACGCGCCTGATGCTTTGATCGTCCAGGTTTTTCACGAAGACATCGATCAAGCCATTGTTATCGCCAGGCACCAAATTACTCGCAGCAGAGCTAAAGGCGATCAAGCGCGCATTGCCGCTGATGCTCGGATTGCCACTTGCGCCATTGGCCTGCGCGCCCATCGCATCGGTGCTGATGCGCCGGAGGCTGCCATCAATGAGTGATTTGAGATAAATATCATTCACCGCGTTGGTATCGGTGGCCAGCCAATTGCTGGCGGCGCTGGTGAATACCACGTGCGTGGCATCGCTGTTCAATTGGCCCTGGCTGCTGTGGTTAGTTCCACGGGTTCCAAACGCATCCACGCTGGCTAAGGTGGTGCTATTCGCGCTGCGATTTCTGAGCAACACATCGTCTGCGCTGTTGAAATCGCCCGGCGCGAGTGCGCTATCAGCGGCATGAAATAGCACCAAATTGCCATCAAAGCTGATGGAGCTGCCGGGGCGCAGTACGTCCTGTGTTGGCATCGTGCCGTTGTTTGCGATGCTGATGCGCTCAACCAATCCGCCAGCCCGCTGCTTGACGTAGAGTTGATTGAAGCCATTGCCGCCTGGAAACATCAAGTTAGTGGCGCGGCTGCGAAACGCCACGGTCAAACCATCGCCGCTGATGCTAGGCGAATCGCTGAGCCCGTTGGCAGAAGGCACTCCAGCCGCAGCAACGCTCATCAATGAAACCGCGCCGGTGGCGGTGTTACGTAAAAATATATCGGCGAAATTATTGCTATCACCGGCCAACAGAGTGGTCGCTGCGGAAGCGAATGCGACATATTGACCGTCGCCGCTGATGCTTGCTGCGCTGCTGGCACCATCGTTGCGCGCCACGAATTGCACGGCACTGGCGCGCACGGTGCTGACAAGCTGGCGATCGCGTACAAATACATCGATTACCGCATTGGTATCAGCGCGCACCAGATTCGTCGCGGCGGATTCAAAGCTGACAAAACGACCATCATTGCTGATCGAAGGCAGCTCGCTGGCACCGCCAACGCTCTGTCCACTTGCGCCATCTAAATTGACTCGGCTTAAGCTGTTGGTGCCGCGATCACGAACGAATATGTCCGCAACATTATTGGTATCACCCGACATTAAATTGATCGCCGCGGAGCGAAACGCGACAAAGCGCCCGTCGCCGCTAATGGTTGGCGCATTGGAGCCATTGTTGCCAAAGGCAGTATCGCTGCGGCTGATGAGATCAATGGTGCCCGTGTTCAAATCCTTGAGGAACACGTCAGAATTGTTGTTGACATCACCGGGAACTAAAACGTTTGAAAACGACGTAAATGCGACGTAGCGGCCATCGGCGCTGATGGCTTGCCCGAAGCTCGAATCGGTCGCATCCAAGCCGCCGTTGCCAGCTGCATCGGTACTTACAAAAGCGAGTTGGCGCGTGGTTCGATCTTTGCGCCAAACATCCACGGTGTCATTGTTGTCGTTCGGCGCGAAGTTGAACGCCTGTGAGCTAAACGCCACAAAGCGGCCGTCGGCGCTAATACTGGCCGGGCCCGTGCTGCGGAAATCGCCAAGGGAATCATTGCTGTTGCTGCTGACGATATCCAGCGCGCCGGTTTGTAGATCGCGCACGTAAATATCGTTGTGGACGCTGGTGTCGAGTGGGCTTAAGCGGCCGGCGGACATGAAGGCGATAAAGCGGCCATCGGCGCTTAAAGAGGGCGCAAGGTCGACAAAAAAGTTGTTCAACGTGGTGTCCTCGGTGCCATCTGATTTCAGCGTGGCGCGCACAACGCTGCCGTCGCTCAAATCTTTGACGAATACATCCACCACATTATTGGTATCGCCCAGCACCAAGTTGCTCGCGAGCGAGCTAAACGCGACAAAGCGGCCATTCGCACTGATGGTGGGCTCACGGCTCGCACCGTTGCCCTGAACACCACTTTGGCTTGTGCTGATGCGGCGGATATGGCCAGAGCGTTGATCGCGAATAAAGATATCGCTGGCGCCATTGCTATCACCGTCCACCAGATTTGTTGCGAGCGAGGCAAACACCACAAAGCGCCCATCCGCGCTCAATGCCGGTGCTCTGAAATTGCTTGGGTTTGCGTGCGTGCTCGCGCCATTGCTATCGCTTAGCCCCACCTGCGGGTTGCTCAGCAGCTGCGGATAGCTCAACGGCAGTACAGTTTGCAACACTGCACTGGATGTGCGCGGCGCATGGTTGCTATCACCCGGCCAAGTCGCGATCAAATTGCGCGCGCCGGGCGTGCGGCCAAACCATAGGCACTCACTGGCCGGCAAAGTGAATTGGCATTGATCGACGCCGTCGCTGACCGTGACGATGCCCGTCGGTGCGGGCGCAATCAGAAAACTAGCGACATCCCAATTGACGCTGATGTGGGCACCCTGCCCCACGCGCGTCGTGCTCGGGAAGTTGCGTTCAATGGCAAAACGCGCGACTGCCTGCGCGGCCGTGCCGCTGCTTGCCGCCCAGATGCCACTGGCGGCAAAACTGGCAGTCAAAGTGCGGGTGCCTGCACGCAAGGGGTACAGCGTACAGCTGCCAACTTCTGCGGGTGTTCCCGTCAAAACAATCGTGCAGCGCGCGCTTAAAGGATCAAAGGCGGGCCCGTCTAACACCTGCACCACGCCGCTAGGAAAGCCACCCAAATCCGGCGTTTCCCGCACTGTCACTTGCACCACTACCGGTGCCAGCGGTTGCGATGGATTCGGCAAATTGCTAGTAACGCTGGTGGTTGTTGCGCGGCCAGCATCGACCAAATGGCTGGTGCTCGCCGCTACCGCCGGATGCGCGCCATCGCCGGAATAACAAAGCTGCAGCGTCTTATTGCCGACGCTATTAAAGCTGATGGCGCAGCTATTTCCAGGCAAAGTCACCGTGCACTGATGCGCCGGGTTAATCGGCGCGCTGGCGCAATCGGCAGCTTCTTTTACCGTCACCGTGCCAGTGGCAAGCGCCGCTGGATTGCCCGCAGTGGCTGCCAAAGTCCAACTCAAAGTGATCGGCGCGCCATTCACGGACGGATCGGGTGCGTCACTGATTGCGCTGAACTCCAACGCGCCAGTAGTGATGTGCGCTTCGCTATCGCTGCCGCCATCAAAACCGCCGTAGCCCAAATAGTCCGCGACCAAGGTTTTGTTGCCAGTGCTCAGCGGTGTTAGCGCACATTCACCGACTTCATTAGCGACGCCAAGCAAATTGAAGCTACAGCGTGCCGTTGTTGGCAAATGCGCCGGGCCATCGCGCACTTCGACGATGCCCAACGGATGGCCCGCAATTGGATTCGCGACGGTTTTAGTCACCCGCACGCGCACGGCAATGGGTGCAGCTCCAATAGAGGCGTCCGGCAAGTCTGAGACAATCGTCGTACTGGTGTTTGGGCCAGGGCTCATGTACCAATTGACTGCGGGATTAAAACGTATTCGCGCTTCAAACAGCGTCCAGTGGTTCGGCGTGGCGGTGGATAACCTAAAGCTACCCAAACTCGTCGTCGCAAACGCAGTGGTGTTATCAAAGCGCACCGCGATTGAGCAGGCAACGCCTTGTGGATTGACCACTCGACCACGATATACCAATAGCGTGCGGTAATCATCCGCTGTGCCCTGCACGCCATCTAGCCCTGCCCTGGTGAAGCGCAAAGTGGCTAAATCATCATGCTGCAAATGCCGCTGCGCCTCATCGGCGCTTGCACCCTGCTGCATAACCGCCTCAGCGTTCGCAAAGCCCAGCGCTGCCAGCACCTGCGCGCCAGCATTGGCGGCGTACAAGTGGCCTGCGGGCAAAAAGCTCAAGCTGCGCGCATACGTCGATTCATCAATAATGCTCGGCAGCAAGCCAGGATTATTGACGCTCTTGCCATACCAGTGCAGGTTTTGATCGTCACCCCGTACATCGTCACTGGAGCCATGTAAGCCATCCACACCTGCGCCTTGGTCAAACACATTATTCGGCCCATTCGCGCTTTTCGTGCCGTCGTTAAACGGGCTTGGCAAACCCGATTCACTACCGTGATTCGGATGCGCCAAGCCTTGCCCATGCAGCATTTCGTGCAGCAGCACCGATTCGAAATCAAACTGGCCGCTTGGCACGTCGGTTTGCGCGCCGAGGGCTTTGGTTTGCTCAGCTAATGATCGAAAGCGATTAATCGTGGCAATCGCTTTGAGCAAAGCTGGCTCGGCCGACTCAGCCAAAGCCTGATTCGCGCCAATATCCAAACACACCCGAATCGGGCTTAGCTCGCCACCGCTGCCGTCAAAGTTGTGCGGGTGCGTGCGAATATCGGGAAAACTCTTGTCAGCCACCACATAGGCACCCGAGCTGCAAATACTTGGCAGCGCTAAGGCGACGCTCAGCAGGCTCAATTGACAGAGCTGATTGATCATGCGGCTCATGGCGCGCTCACTTTCACGGCATCAGCCCGCGCATCTAAGGCCAGCAGCGCCTGCACCATCGCACTCATGGCCTGCAAATCGGCGTTGTCGGGCTGAACCTCGGCACCAGCTAGTACGCCGAATGCGCTCTGTTTCATCGCATTAGCGCCAACACCTGCTTCCAGCACATACAAATCAGCGTCCAGAACCTGCTGAACTTCAAGACGGTTTGAGCTGCTGCGCCCATTTGCCGAAGAAACCAATGCGGCGTGATCAATCTGACTTACGCGCTCCGGCGTAACCTCAAGCTTCAACTTCGCCAGTTCGCTAGGCGTCAGTGCAACCCGAAAATCCCCAGCGACACGGTAATAGCTAGGCCGATGCAGCGCCACGCAGCCATTGTCATACACCTGCACCGTCAAAGTTCGATCCGCCACGCTTACCATCGCCGCGCTGACGCTCAACGACAACGTCGGCGCGCCGACCGGCACGCAGGCGGCAAAAGCCGGCACGTGGAAACCTATTACAGTAATTGCAATCAGAAAGCGGGATAGCGCAAGCGACATGACACGAGCCTCAATAATCCAGGCCGAAAGTTGGCCTTGATGGGGCTTGCGTATTTTTTATGGGGAAACTGTCAGCCGGGTGCGAAAATATTTTCGCGTCAGCGTTTACTCAAAAATCTGTATCTCAGCAACGCGTCACCTTTTCTAATCCTTACGCTTCAGGAAAAGCACATCAAAGGCCGGCGTCCAAGTCTTACCGCGATCTTTGGACAACACTGCAGACTCGCGCACGCCATCGGCCTGGCGCTTCCAGGTGATGCGTTGCATCACCGTCTTGCCATCGGGCAAATGTACTTCGCCTTCTAGCACCATAACGCCATTTTTAAAGTTGCCCGAAATCACCATCACTGCGCCACGATTGGTGACCCAGGTCTGTTGCCACTGTCTGCGAACAGCATCGAAACTCAAGATGCTTTCGCCTATGAGTCCGTCGCTCTGCTCGTAGAGTTCGTGGATTGCGCAACCCTGTGCGATGGACTTGACGCGGGCGCGCGCAATGGACGGCCCGCCCGGAATGTCGGTTTCGAATGTGTCCCAATCGCCAAGCCAGAAATCGAATTGCCGGTATGGCACGCCAGTGCAGTTTGCAGAAATTGGCGCCGCATCGGAAGTGGCAGCCACGCTCTGTGCAGCAAATGCGAAGCCCAGTGTTACCAGCGCGATCCGCAGTTTCTTGAATCGCAGCGTTTGCGCGAGTTTTTTCATGATGATGACCTTTGTCTTGGGCCGCCAAATATACGAGGCTCTCTTAGCCACCGCTGGCCGTTTTCGGACATCATCAGCTGCGTGGTGCTGAAAACGCCGTCAAAACATAGGCTTAGGCAATCGCCGACGCTGCTGCGCCCCAAGCGCTCGGCTCGGTCACGATGCTGGTGCTAGACACCCCTTCAATAGTTTTGCGGTTTGTGCCGGCGCACTCACTCAAAACCACCCCGGAAAATGCCGCGCACATCCGGCCCATCGGTCGCGCTGTTATTGCTGCTCAGCGGATCGCTAATGCCCACAGGCACGCTGACGGTGGCCGTATTGGAGAGCGGGTTTTCCTCAGCTTCAACCGGCAGTGCGCTGAATATTATTTGCACCGATGATGCCGCTGGCAGATCAACTTGAATATCCAGCGCACCGCTGCCACTGCTTGGGCAATAGGCATTGTTAAGCCCGGTGCAAATCCACGCCGCGCCCAAAAAGCCAAGCGCAATCGGATCTTGCACGCGCGCCCCTGTGACCGCAGTCGCGCCCGGATTGCTGACGATAATCGTGTAGTCGACAAAGCCATCGCCATAGATGGTGCTGCGGTGATTGGTTTTGCTGATCGACAGATCGGCGCTGGTGCCACTGGCACCTGGAATCACACTAAGCTCAGCGGATGGCGCACTCAAACCGAGCGCATTACGGGCGCGCACCGAGCAGCGATAAGCAACGTTGTTGTTGAGCCCGACTACATCGATCACCAGCGTGTTTTGCGTGTTGCTGACCAGGCCGGGTGCGCAGCTCGCGGTGTAGTCCAGAATCGCGCTCCCGCCATTGCTGCCCGGCGCGTTGAAGCTGATGCGGGCGGCTTGATTGAGTGGCGTG
>JAYVAQ010000025.1:0-14096 GCA_043750875.1 Rhodanobacteraceae bacterium | reverse complement strand
GTCGATCCAAGTGCTCCAGACACTACCCCGGAACTGGCTAAATTGCCGATTACATTGTTTGCGCGTACCGATTCTTGCGGCACTAATACCGCAACCTCTGTGCCCTGCATTTTTTCTAATCTCGGGCGTGAAAACTATGACGAAGGCCAAGCAAACAGCCAAGATAATTTGTTAGATATCTATCAGCGTGCAGGTTTTTCCGTCACATGGATTGACAACAATACCGGCAGCAAAAACGTCGCGCGGCGCGTCACTGAAATTGACGTCGCGCACGCTACCGATGCTAATTTTTGTGTTGCTGATGGCTGCCATGATGAGATCTTGTTGCCACCGCTTGAGCAACATATTGCGGGTATCAAAACCGACACTGTTCTGGTCCTACACATGTTGGGCAGCCACGGGCCGGCTTACTTTGAACGATATCCAGAGCGCTTTGCACGATTTACACCTGAGTGCAAAAGTGTGGAGTTACAACATTGCTCCAAGGCTGAGTTGCAAAACAGCTACGACAATTCGGTTTTATACAGCGATTTCGTGGTCGCGGAAATGATTAAGCGGCTACAAAAGGCGGATTCCCTGCAAACAGCGCTATTTTTTGTATCCGACCATGGCGAATCCACCGGTGAGCATGGCTTCTTTCTGCATGGTGCGCCCTACGCTATAGCGCCGAACGAGCAAACCCAAGTGCCCATGTTTTTCTGGCTTTCAAATGAGTTTGAGCGCGCGCGGGCTATTGATCCCAGTTGTTTGGCCCAGAAAAAAGTCGCTGCAACTTCGCACGATGCCGTTTTCCCCATGTTGCTGCGACTGATGGACCTGCGCACGGACGCTTACCGAGCTGAGTTTGATCCAATTTCCACTTGCTACCGCGAACAAGGCTAGTAGCTAGGATTGGTAAAGCCTGCGCTTTCCTGCTTTACAACTTTCCGTTAGCCTGTGCACTCCCGGCACGCTGCCAAATTGAGTTGCAACATGGCTAATTTTTCTCGTATCCGCAACATGTACTCGCTCTTAGCGCTAGGACTAATTTTCTTCGCACTCATTGGTTGTGCGAACGGCCCGCGCAGCAAAGCTGACGAGCTGACGGCAACGTTGCGCAACTACGAAGGCGCAATTCGTTGGGGGGATTTGACTGATGCATCCGCATTTTTAGATCCGGAAAGTGCCGAGCTGCACCCGGTGACCAAATTCAACCTAGATCGCTTTGCACAATTGAAAGTGGTGGGCTATCGCACCCAGACCGCCACAATCGTTGACGAAACCGGCACCGCACGTCAGCAGGTAACGATTGAATTGGTCAATAAACATACGCAAACGCCGCGCACAATCTTAGATGCGCAAACCTGGCGGTTCGAGCCAAAAAGCAAACGCTGGCTGCTCAGCAGTGGCTTGCCAAATTTGGACAACACCGTTGAAGAACAGTGATCCATTAAAATCAGCTGATAGCGAGAGTTAACCCATGATTCGAGTTGTATTCAACCAAAAAGGCGGCGTCGGCAAAAGCACCATCGCCTGTAACTTGGCAGCAATTTCCGCTGCCAGCGGCCAACCGACGTTGCTGATTGACCTGGATGCCCAAGGCAATAGCTCGCACTATGTACTAGGCCACGACATCACACCCGAACGCGGCAGTTTTGAGTTTTTTGAGGAATCGCTGAACGCGCGGGCGAAAGGAAATGCACCTGAGCATTTCATTACTGCCAGCCCGTGGGAAAACTTGTCGGTGATGGCGGCAAGCCCGGCTTTAAGCGATTTGCAAAGCAAATTGGAGGCCAAATTAAAAATCTATAAGCTCAAAGAAGCGCTGGAAGAGCTAAAAAAAACCTACAAATCCATTTGGATAGACACCCCGCCTGCGCTAAATTTCTATACCCTGAGTGCGCTGATCGGCAGTGATCGCTGCTTAATTCCCTTCGATTGTGATGATTTTTCCCGCCAGGCGCTGTATCGGCTGTTAGAGAATGTCGAAGAAATCCGCGCTGATCACAATAAAAAGCTGAAAGTCGAAGGGATCGTGGTCAATCAGTTTTCCGCCCGCTCAAACTTACCAACGCGGGTTGTGGACGAGCTGATCGCTGAAAAATTGCCGGTTTTGCAGCCCTATCTATCTGGCTCAATCCGCATCAAAGAAAGCCACGAAGCCGCACGCCCGATGATTTACTTTGATGGCAGCCACAAGGTGACGCAAGAATATTTGGCGCTTTGGAAGGGTCTGAAGCGTTAGGCGAAATGCAGGTAAAGCCAGAATCTTAACCCATCGCCGAACGTGCCGCTTCGGCTAAAAAGCCCGAGCGGGTAGCGCCACGGGCTTTGGCATAATCGTCAATTTTTGCCAGCAACAATCGTGGTAGTGTGATGTTGATTTTCTCAGCAGGGCCGAAGTAGCGTTCCACGGGTACCTCGACTACAGCCCAAACGAACCCTGCACATTCTGGATCCGCCTGATGTACCGACAAAGCTTTCGCCAACGGTATATTCAAGCCATCTTCAATCAAAGTTTCACAGTGAAAATCTATCGCAGCTTTGGCATTTTCTAGGGCCTCATCGAGCGAGTCCCCTGCGGAAAAACATCCAGGTAAGTCGGGGACTACAACGCCAAAAGCAGTTGTTTCTGTACCTGGTTCAATAGCTAAAACAAAATTCATGGTGCAATCCTCTATTTCAATCCAGCCTGCTTCAACAACTTGTGCGTGATACCAATACCTAGAGATTTTGGGTGCGGTACGCTGATATGCCCCGGCTTTTCCGGGTGTACATAAATATGGTGACTACCGCGAACGCCCCGCAACACCCAACCGGCGGAGACTAGTTGCTGGATGATCTGCTTGCTATTCATTGAGCTATTGTAGCAATCGGCGACGCCGCTATGAAACTCGAATTACAAACGTGGATCCAAAACCTTACTTTCTAGCGCCAGCACACCGAACACGCATTCATGCACTTCACGCAATGGGCGGGCGGCTACAAACCGGTCCAGCGCCTCCAACCCTAACGCGAACTCGCGAAACGCCAAGGAGCGCTTCGCGGCGCCAGAACGTTTGCGCAAGCGCGCTAAATTCTCCGGTAAGGAATACTCCGGGCCATAAATAATTCGAAGGTACTCTGGGCCACGGCATTTGACGGCAGGCTGGAATGTAAAGCGGCTGCAAGCGACACAATCACCCTACTACGACTCTGCTTTCTGATGCCATGCCTGAATCCACTGTGCGCTGTGCAATCCTCTTCAGCATTTCCAGTGCATCCACCGTCCAATCTTCTGTTGCAAGCTGGTAGCCTCTAACGGGCCGATGAAATCCAGAGCACCCTTGCCTGCCCGTCAACGGGTCGACACAGTAACTCTCAAGCACGTCTTTTTTCCAGTTATCGTATAGCTTGACCATAATTCCCATACCGCCAAATATTTGGACGAAGCTAATGAGTTGCCGTGTTACAGGGTCGCTCCAAAGAGCGATTCGATGGGCCATCGGTCCATAATCATCTTCGAAATTCACCGCCTGGGTGGAAAAAGCGGTATTTGGCGCTGTTGGAGGGATTTTGGTGGTGTCAAATGGATTCTGAATATATTCCTGCCAAATTTCTGAGGTTACGTGAAGCTTATTAGCAGCGAATAGATGGGCTGCAGTCATGGCTGCTCTTGAGAAAACATTGAATACTATAGGCCGCGTGCCAAGTGCTGACTCTTTGGGAGGTTGCGTAACGAGCTTTGCGTCTTTCAGAAGCTCCTCAACAGACTGGTCGGGCTGAAAGCTAGCGTGAAATCTCCTTAAATGATCTTCGGTACCTGAAAAACTGAGCGCATACCTGTTGTCTCCGAGTTTCTTTAGGTTGATATCAGCAGTTGCTGGTTCAAGAGCATCCTTATCGTGACTGTAGAGCCAGGTGATTGCTCTATCCACAATTTCTTGCAGCTTGACTCCGCGAACATTGCCTCTGTCTCTGCTGATCTTCATTACGTAGAGCGCGGTCGCTCCAAATGTATTAATCAATGGCGCTTCAACAACTACGTTCAAAAATCCGTTCGCTTTAGACGAAAGAATTCCGCGTGGTTTCAAACGCCCGCCCATAGCGCTGGGAAAAATGTGTGCTGGAGAATCCGCCATTTCTCCTTTGTTAGCGAGCGGCTCCATCAGCAGGGCACAAAAATTTAAGGGTAGATCAGTGGCAATCGCGACGGAAATGATTTAACTCCCTTTAAGGGCATTTTTGATTGTAAAAAGGATGTATCTTAGTCTAAATTGAAAAGGTCGAGAGAAGTAAAGGGGAAATCGCGAGCGTTAAAATGAAGAGTTGGCAGCCAGAAAAATAAAGTGCAACACCTCGTTTCAACGCACTTGATTTGCTAAGGATTTGAGCCAACCATTCATGTGATGCTAGATCTCCCAAGCGTTTAATCAATCAGGCAATTGATCACTCTGTAAAAGGTTTTGGGAAAATCAGCGCTTATCATTTCATAAGGGCAAATATAATGAAGTATGAGATTTATAAAGAACGATACGAGTTTGAATGGAATCACCGAACCCATCTAATGGATGCAACCAATATCTCCATCGCCGCGACTGCGATTGTTGGATCTGGCCTCGTTGCACAAGTCCAGTCATTTAAATATTTAAATTTGTGGCTGCTTGTATTTTTTATGCTTTTCATTTTTGCAAGCTCAATATGTTTATTAGTCTCAATTTATTGCATTTATAAATCAATTTCTGGCTTTCGTTATGCTCATATAGCAACCCCCAACCAACTCAATTCTCACTATAATTTGCTAAAGAACTGGTGCATTGAAAATAACAGAGACATAAATGAAGCAGATATTCTTTTACAAGATTTCATCACTGAAAAAACTGGAGAAGCAATAGAGCACAACCTAGAGAATAATAAATTCAAATCAGCGCATAACCAAAGATCAATAATTGCAACATTTTTAAGCCTCGCTCTGTTAATAGTCGCGACAGTTCCTTATCTAGCATCCGTTTTAACTGCTGATCCGAACACGCAGGATATAAAACCCGCCAATTCAATTAAATTAAGTGGAGATTTAAACATGACGACTTCAGACCAAAATTCTTCGCCACAGAATACGCAGCCGACGCCAACGCCAGTTCCACCTGGCCCTGCAAATACCTTAATTCAAGAACACAAAGTAAAAGTTGATGCAGTTTCCACTGGCAATTCCGCCAAATGAGTCTTTTCAGAAGTGAGGCTCTTCTTGGTAGCCTGGGCATGTTTCTAAAAGCTTTGCATTGAACATTTCTGTAGCTACTCCCTGGATCCCCGCGTTCGCGGGGATGACAACCCTATCTAATAAGGATCAGCGCTATTCAGTTTTTTGTAAGTAGCTTCGTGGCTAAAAACTTTTTAATCCTTACGGTTTTTACCCAAATCGCAAAGAAAGATACGCGAACGCCGCGCGCAATCCTTGGCAAGCGCCGCCTTTGGGCCGGCCCGGTTGCTCGGAGTCATTCCAGCAATAGGTATCGATGTGCACCCACGGGATCGCCTTCGGCACAAAGCGTTCTAAATAAAGTGCGGCGGTAATCGCACCGCCCATGCGCGAACTGCCGGCGTTATTCATATCTGCAATCGGGCTATCGATCATGCGCTGATAGTCCGCCCACAACGGCATGCGCCAGAGTGGGTCTTGCACGGAAGTCCCAGCTTGAATCAGCGCCTGCACCAATTCGTCATCGTGGCAAAAAGTGGCGGGTAAATCCGGACCAAGTGCTATGCGTGCGGCACCGGTGAGGGTGGCGAAATCCATGATCAGCGCCGGTTTTGCCTCAACGGCATAGCTCAAGGCATCGCACAGCACGACCCGGCCTTCGGCGTCGGTGTTGCCTATTTCCACGCTTTGGCCCGAACGCGTGGCGATCACGTCGCCGGGCCTATAACTCATCGGCCCCACCGCGTTCTCGACCGCTGGCACCAACAATTTCAGGCGCACTTTAAGCTGAGCCTGCATCACCAATTGCGCCAGCATAATCGCCACCGCCGAGCCGCCCATGTCTTTTTTCATCAGCGCCATACCATCGGAGGCTTTCATATCTAAGCCACCGGTATCAAAGCAGACGCCTTTACCGATCAACACCAACCGTGGCGTGCTGGCATCCGCATCTGGGCATTGCCAATTCAACTCCAGCAAGCGCGGCGGCCGATGACTGGCACGCCCGACGGCGTG
Organism: Rhodanobacteraceae bacterium; assembly: GCA_043750875.1. Lineage (GTDB taxonomy): Bacteria > Pseudomonadota > Gammaproteobacteria > Xanthomonadales > SZUA-5 > JANNYA01. The sequence continues at coordinate 7,924 of JAYVAQ010000025.1, read as the reverse complement.
GATCGCGGGGAAGTTTTGGCTCAGCAAATCATCGCCCACGATTTCATTGAACAGGGCGTTGTGGCGTTGCGCGATATCGGCCACGACCGCGCTTAATTGCTGTGGCCCCAAATCTTCAGCCGGGGTATTGACCAAGGCACGTGCGCCGGTGACGGCCGCTGCCAGCTGTAGCACCCGGGTGCGAGCGGCATCATCGGCAAGCACCAATTGAGCGGGTTCAGTCGCCGCTTTCTTGTAGCGCGTGAATCGATCTGCGCCTAAACACCAGCCTAAGGCGAGGCGTTCCGCCACCGGCAATGCAATGTCCGCGTTTAGTTGGTAGGTACCTGCAGGAAGGCTCAGCGGCAATTTGCCCAGCGCATACAAATTGCTGGCACCGCCAATCACCAGCACACCGCCGAGGCCGCCTTCACCGTCGGGAAGCAGGGCGACTTCGCCGTTTTTCGCACTGAATCCAATGGCTTGCAGCCATGTTTGTAAACTGCGCGCCTGCGCTTTAAGCCAATCGCTATAGTTCGCGGCGGCGATCAAATGTATGGTTTTCGCGCCAGGGGAGCTTGGAATTAGACTCATGTTTGCTGCGCCAGAATGTGTTGACGCATCAGTTTGACAGTTTGCCCGCCATTGTCAAAGTAGCGGTGTCGCAAGCGAGTGTTCTAGCTAGACCAACGCCATCGCCGTCGCCCGCTGCGCGCGCAAATCGTGCGGCAATTCAGCAAATTGATAATCAAACATCGCAGACACCGGTGGCGGTGCCAGCTCCAAATAAGCGTTCACTTCCGTATCAATATCTGCACCACATTGTTCTAACCAATGCTGCTCAATTGCCTCGGACCACTGGCCCTGTTCGGTTAAATATCGGCGTAGCCGCAACATTGGCTCCTGTGTCCAGGCGTGTTTGACCTCGGCATCGGGCCGATAGCGCCGGGCATCGTCCGCGGTGGTGTGATCGCCCAATCTATAGGTCACCAATTCCACCACGCTAGCACCACCGCCCGCACGGGCCCGCGCGACCGCCTCGTCTAATACCGCGCGTACCGCCAAAATATCATTGCCATCGGCTTGAATACTGCGCAAGCCGCTAGCTAATCCTTTTTGCGCCAACGTTTTCGCGCCGGTTTGACTGGCGCGTGGCACGCTAATCGCGTACTGGTTATTCACAATCACCAAAACCAAGGGCAACTGCTGCGCACCGGCGATATTGATGGCGCCATAAAAGTCCGCCTTTGACGTACCGCCATCACCACACACCGCAAGTGCCACGCGCGCTTCACCGCGATATTTGAACGCCATCGCCGCACCCGCCGCGTGCAAGCACTGCGTGGAAATCGGCACGCACCAAGAAAAATCGTGCAGCGCGCCTAGTTTTTCGTTCGCGCCTGCAAATTGATTGCCGCGCTCATCACCGCCCCAATACATCAGCACATGCCTAGGCTTGACGCCGCGATAAAACTGCGCGCCGTATTCCCTATACATGGGCGCAAAACAATCTTGTGGCAGCAAACTAGAACCAATGCCCACATGCGCCGCCTCATGTCCGAGTGCGGACGCATAGGTGCCCAACTTGCCGGTGCGCTGCAGCGCAATAGCCTTAGTATCAAATACCCGCAAATACAGCATGCGCTGAAACAAGTCGCGCAAAGTTTCGAAATCGCTAGCCAAGGATGAAGGCGTGCCGGTCAAAATCCCTTCCGGATTCAGACACTGAACATAGTCAACAGAAAATTGCGCGGCGACGGACATAGGTCTAGTTCCAGGGCAAATTGGTGGCGCTGATGGTATGCGCAATTGCCCATGTATTACTTCACTGGCAACTTAATTCGCTGCCACAAAGCTTCGCGAATCGCGGCATCGCTCGCGGCCATCGGCTTCAAATCGGCAAGCCGACTAGCGACTTCGGGCGGTGGATAGATACTGGTATCTTTGCGCACGGCAGCCGTTAAAAATTTCAGTGACGCAGGATTCGGGTTGGCGTAGCCAATTTCGTTGGAAATCTTCGCGATCACTTGCGGGTCCAGAATGTAGTCCATAAACATCTGCGCGCCTTTGACATTTTTTGCATCGATGGGAATCACCATCACATCCAAAAACCGTGTCGCACCTTCGCGCGGTAGGACATAGCTAATCACTACACCTTTGTTGGCTTTAGCGGCATCGCTGCGCGCTTGAATCGCATCGCCGGAATACGACATCGCCATGCAGACATCGCCGCTCGCCAACATATCGACATAGTCCGAGGTAAAGGTTTTGATAAAGGGCCGTATTTTCTTTAACAAGTTTTCGACCAGAATCATGTCTGCGGGCAATACCGAATTAGGCGATTTTTTCAAATAGATCAGCGCCGCAGCTATGACTTCGACTTGATCATCCAGCAGCGTAATTCCACAACTAGATAATTTGGCCGCCATCGCCGGATCAAAAAGCAAGCCCCAGGAATCTAGACGGGTATTGGGGCCCAATGCCGCGGCGACTTTTTTTGAATTGATGCCGATGCCCGTAGTGCCCCATAGATACGGCACCAAATAGCTGTTGCGGCGATCTAGGTTGGCTAGGTCTTCCAGGATGCCGGCATCTAAAAGGCCAAAATTGCGTAATGCCAGATTGTCGATTTTGGTAATTGCAGAGGCTTTGAGCAATTCCGCCGCGTAAGGAATGGTTGAGACCACGACAATGTCGTAACCCGAATTCTTCGCTAGCAACTGCGCTTGCGCGGTGTCGATACTGTCGAAAGTGTCGTAAACCACCTTCAAGCCAGTCTTTGCTTCAAAATCCTTCAACACAGACGGTGCAATGTAATTGGCAAAATTATTGATGCGCACCGTGTTTGCCGGTGCCGCGGGCGCTTGTGCATTCAGCGCTAGAGGAGTTGCCAACAGCGCTATCAAAATTGCAAGCATTCGCATCACTGCATCCTTTTTGCTGTCAATCGGAATGTTGAGTACGAATTAACTTGCGCTTCCAGAGCCTTGAAGTCAATCCGAATTGAGGCGCGCGCAAAAATTCGCAATCGGCTACAAAAAATCTAGCCCCGCAACTTCGCCGAAATTTCTGCTTTCGCGGCGCGCAACACTGAATCCCGATCCAGTCCCGCCAAAATATCTTCCACAACGCGTTTTGGCCCCAGTTCGCCCCAGCTCTTGCCGTTTTCCAGATACTTCTCGGCGGCTTTGCCGGTCAACATCGTGGCGTAGTAGGCCAATGCGCCCTGGGCACCGGCGGTAAGTGCAGTGGACAAGCCTACGCTTAGACCTTTGAGCGCGCTGGCTACCAAGTGCACGCCCCAAATCGCGCTCATCAGCAACGCCAGCTGTGCGCAAATATTGCCGATCAGCTGCCCGGCTTCAATTTTCGTTAGTGGCAGGCCGTAAACGCGGCTCAGATGCACCACTAGCGCTACATCTAAACCTGCCGCCGCGACTAAATCGGCGACTGGGATGGGGTTTAGCCCGACCGCGACGCCTTTGGTCAGGCTATAGGTATGGACTAAGGTATTGGCGACTTCAGCACGCACCTCGATCAAGCGTTTGCCAAGTTGATCCGACATTTGCGAGGCCATTAGCCCAGCGTTGAGCGCCGAAATTGTGCGGCCTTCGCGGTCCAACAGCGCGGCAATGCGCGCTTTGACGGCGGCCAAATTCGGCGGCAATAGCTGCACGCTTTCGAACTCCTGGCCTTCAGCATTGATGCGAATCACGCGGCGGCGCTGCGGTTGCGCGCTGGCGGCAACGACATTTTCGGCATCGATCAAGCCTGCGGTGCGCTCAGTAAGCTTGTGCAACAAGGTGTCGCGTTCTTCGCCGGAGTAGCGATCCGCTTTATTCAACACCAGCAGCATCGGCCGTGCAGGGCTGACCAATAACTTCAGCGCATCCAGTTCGGTGTCAGTGATATCGCCGTCGACAACAAATAAAATCAGATCCACGCGTTGCGCTGCAGTAAACGCCAGCCGTTCGCGCGCTTCGCCGCCCAGCTCGTCGATGCCCGGGGTATCGATCACCTGAATGCTGGCACCGATGAACGTCTCCCCCGAAGCCGAAACCGCAGAACTGCTGCGCCAGGGTTCTTGCTCAGGCCCAGTCGTAGTGCCGTGCAGCACTCCCACGATGAACTCTTCGCGCCCGAGCAAACTGTTTAGTAACGCACTTTTGCCGACACTAACGCGGCCAAAGGCAGCGATGTGAACCTCGTCGTTATCCAACTTCGCCAACGCCCGCGCGAGTTCGGCAAATTCGGGTGCCATGGCTTTGCGCACCGCGTCCGGAATGTCTGGGTCGTCAATCAGCTTGCGCAGGCTTGCCGCTGCTTGCGCGCTGGCGTTGCTGCCGCTGGCGTCGATCATCGCTTGCCTACCGGGCGCTTGATAGCCGATTGCCGCACGGCTTCCAGCGAAATGCGCACATTGACCGCGTCACCCACGGTTTTGGGTGTGGCTAGCATGCCGAATTCGGAGCGCTGCAGCTGAGTCGTAGCGCTAAAGCCAATCGTGTCTTTCAATGTGTAGGGGTGGCGGGCGCGCTTATTGAACGTGAATTCTAAGTTCACCGTTTTGGTCACGCCCAACAGCGTGAGCTCACCGCTCAAGACGCCTTTTTTAGGTCCCGTTTGCGTGCAAGTTTTAGATTGAAATTGAATCGCGGGAAACGTTTCGCTATTGAAATAGCTTTTGCCACGCACGGCTTTATTCCAGTCGGGATCATCAAATTCCACATTGGCGGCCGCCATTTCCACCCGCACGCTTGATGCGGCCCAGTTTTTTTCGTCAAACTCCAGTATCCCGGTTGGGCGCAATAATTTGCCCGTGCTCATCGAAAAACCTGCGTGTTCGACGCTAAAAACAATTTGCGTATGCACCGGGTCGAGCGCAAAACGCGCGGGGCCCGCCACGCCAGCGGAGCTGAGGGAAAGCCATGAAAGGCCAAGTAGGTATTTGCGCATGCGCAAACTATGCCTGAAAGCGTGCGGCAATTGCAGTGAGCTATCGCTTACGATCCGCATTGCCTGTCCATGTTTAAGGAAGTATTACTAATGCCGCAGGAGCGACCAATGCGCCATGTGAACATCAAAAGCCTTGCGCGTTTGCTTAGGTTATCGCTCGCCATCGGCTGCCTTTCGTCTGCAGCGCAGGCGCAGGACCACGCGGAGCGTATGGCCAACATCGGCGCTGAACATGCCCAGCAAATGAACGATTACGGCCGGATGGCGGCGGAAAACTACGCCAACTCGCAGTACGACGAGTATTACGAAGAGGATGCAGACTACGGCTATTACAGCTCCTCAGCGCCGCCGGCACCAATGACGCTGGAGCAGCAGTATTTGGCGCAAGCGCTGCGTCGTGACCAAGAAATCATCGCTGAGCTGCAATCGGACCCGCGTTTAGAGCGCTTCGTTAACGGTGGCTGGGACTATTATCAGAGCCGCCAGCCCGCCGAACCCGGCGAATACTGCGCCGCCACCTATCTGAACCGGCACGGCATGATTACCCTCACCGGCGTCGACAAAAGCTGGGAAGGCGCCATGCTGATCTTCGTCGGCGAGAACATCCCCAAGCCCGCTGCCTTTCGCACGATTACCGCCACGCTAAAGCAAACGGGCGATCTGCCAGCCACGGTCCAAGTCCACAATCTTGCGCGGGTGCCGCAGATGCACGAGCTTGGCACGCTAGTCTTTGCCGTGCCCTCAATGGGTGCGGCCTTGGGCGGGATGACCGACACATTGGAGTTCATTATCGAAATCGAGGGCAAGGAGGTCTTTCGCCTGAGCTGGAAGGATGGACTGAAAGCTCGCGAACAGCTGCGCAAATGTGTGCGTAAGCGCTGATTGGGCGCAACATCACCGCGCGGAGCGAAGCGTCGTGGCAGTCCTTGTGGCTGAGATCGCTTCACTGCGTTCGCGATGACGAATCTTTCGACGTTACTTTGAATCCTGCGTCTGGAACAAATCATGCCGGGTCAAGCACAGCCAAGTTTGATACCCTGCGCCCTTGGAAAAAAAGGAATAACACCATGAATGCCCCGCACAAATCTATTGATGTCAAGCCGATCGAGCCTTCGGAAGTTCTTAATGACGACCTACGTCGATCATTCACCAATTCCAAGAAAATCTATGTGCAGGGCTCCCGCGCCGATATCCAAGTGCCGATGCGGGAAATTTCACTGACCGACACGCCGAAAATGTTTGGTGCGGAATCGAACGGTAGCTTGACCGTGTATGACACCGCCGGGCCGTTTACGGATCCAAATATTGAGATTGATCTAGCCAAAGGCTTACCGGAAATTCGTGCGCCCTGGATCAATGAGCGCGGTGACTTCAGTATTCTGCCCGGCCCCAGCTCGCACTTTGGCACCGCGCGTGCGGCGGATGCAAAAACCGCGCACATTCGGTTTCCGGCACCGCCGAAGCCTAAAGTGGCAAAATCAGGCATCAATGTCAGCCAAATGCATTACGCGCGTAAAAATATCATCACCCCAGAAATGGAGTTCGTCGCGATCCGGGAAAATCAGCGCATTGACGAGTTGATCGACAAGGGTTTGATTGATAAGCGCTTGTTGCGCCACCACCCTGGGCAAAGCTTTGGCGCCAGTTTGCCGAATCGCATTACGCCCGAATTTGTGCGCTCGGAAGTCGCGCGCGGCCGGGCGATTATTCCAAATAACATCAACCACCCAGAATCCGAGCCGATGATTATTGGCCGTAATTTCTTGGTCAAAGTGAACGCCAATATTGGCAATTCTGCAGTCACCAGTTCGATCTCAGAAGAAGTAGAAAAGATGGTGTGGGCGATCCGTTGGGGCGCAGATACCGTGATGGATTTGTCGACCGGCAAGCACATCCACGAAACGCGCGAGTGGATTATGCGCAACTCGCCGGTGCCGATTGGTACCGTGCCAATTTACCAAGCGTTGGAGAAGGTCAACGGCAAAGCCGAAGACCTGACTTGGGAGATTTTCCGTGACACGCTGATCGAACAAGCCGAACAGGGTGTGGATTACTTCACGATCCATTCCGGGGTGCGCTTGGCCTATGTGCCACTCACCGCGAAACGCGTGACCGGCATTGTCAGCCGCGGCGGTTCGATCATGGCGAAATGGTGTTTGTCACACCACAAAGAAAGTTTCCTCTACACGCGTTTTGAGGAAATTTGCGAAATTATGAAAGCTTACGACGTGGCTTTCAGCTTAGGCGATGGCTTACGCCCTGGCTCTATCGCGGATGCCAATGATGAAGCGCAATTTGCCGAGCTAGAAACGCTGGGCGAACTGACACAAGTGGCGTGGAAGCACGATGTGCAGGTGATGATCGAAGGCCCCGGCCATGTGCCGATTCAGTTGATCAAAGAAAATATGGAAAAGCAGCTCAAGCACTGCGATGAAGCGCCGTTTTACACCCTTGGGCCACTCACCACCGACATCGCACCTGGCTACGATCACATTACCTCCGCCATTGGTGCCGCGATGATTGGCTGGTTTGGCACCGCGATGCTTTGCTACGTCACTCCCAAAGAGCATTTGGGCCTGCCGAATAAACACGACGTGCGCGAAGGCATCGTGACTTACAAGATCGCCGCACACGCAGCAGATTTGGCGAAAGGCCACCCGATTTCGCAAATTCGAGACAATGCACTGAGCAAAGCGCGCTTTGAGTTCCGCTGGGACGATCAGTTCAACCTCAGCCTAGATCCGGATAAGTCGAAAGAATTCCACGACGAAACCTTGCCCAAAGACGCGTTCAAAACCGCGCACTTTTGCTCGATGTGCGGGCCGCATTTTTGCTCGATGAAAATCACCCAAGATGTGCGCGAATATGCCGCCGAAAAAGGCCTGGACGAAGCCGCGGCATTGGAAGCGGGCATGGCGGAAAAGTCTGTGGAATTCGTCGAGCAAGGCTCGGAGATATACCGCCGCGCGTAGTCTTTAGCGTGGCGTGG
>JAYVAQ010000024.1:0-4128 GCA_043750875.1 Rhodanobacteraceae bacterium | reverse complement strand
AATTCGCCGATTCGCCGACGCGGGAATAGTTCGTCACCATTGATGTCCGAAAACGGCGAGCCAAACTCGTCTCCGCGCGCCTATGATGGCGAATGACCGACTTATTGCCCAGCACCGAAATCTGTGATCGCGCCCGCGCTGCGCGGGATGCGCGCTTTGATGGCTTGTTTTTTACGGCGGTAAAAAGTACTGGCATTTACTGTCGGCCGATTTGCCCTGCGCCAACGCCCAAGCCCGCAAATATTCGTTATTTTGCCAACGCGGCATCGGCGAGTGCGGCTGGATTTCGGCCCTGTTTGCGCTGTAGGCCGGAGCTATCGCCGAATGCGATGCAGCATCGTTATGCCGATGAATGGGTTAATTGCGCGCTGGCGCTGATTGCTGATGGCGAGCTGGTCACAGGTTCGGTCACGACGCTGGCAAACAAGATTGGCCTGAGTACGCGCCAAATTGGTCGGCTATTTCAAAATAATTTGGGTGCTTCACCCATTGCCGTACATAACAACAGGCGCTTGCTGCTGGCCAAACAGCTCATCACTGAGACTGCTATGCCGATGACCGAAATTGCGTTGGCATCAGGCTTTAACAGCCTTCGACGCTTTAACGCGGCGTTTGTAGAAGGCTGTGCCATGCCACCGAGTGCAATTCGGCGTTTGCAAACGCCGCTGACTACCCAGGGCGGCTGCTTAACCTTGCGCTTGGCGTACCGGCCACCGTTTGATTTTGCGTTGATGCTGGCGTTTTTGGCAAAACGCGCAATTCCAGGGATCGAGCGAATCACCGATTCAAGTTACGAGCGCGTGACCGGGCCGGTTGCTGAATCGTGCTGGATTCGCGTCACTAGCGATGCCAAAAAACCCGAGTTGCGCTTAGAAATTGGCAATGCCGAGCCGCGCATGATTCCCGAACTGGTGCAGCGCACGCGGCGTTTATTTGATCTGGATGCGGAGTTGCAGGTGGTGCATTTGGGCCTGCAATCTTCACCATTACTGCGCTTAGGCGTTGCGGATCGACCTGGCTTGCGTGTGCCGGGCAGTTGGGACGGCTTTGAGTTGGCTGTGCGTGCGGTGATTGGTCAGCAAATCAGCGTTGCAGGTGCGACGACCATCACGGCGCGCCTAGTTGCACAGCTTGGTGCAAAGCGTAGCGAACCGCACGGTGATTTGGATCGCGCGTTCCCGACGCCTGAGGTGTTAGCGCAGGCAACTTTGACTGGCATTGGCCTGACGCAAAGGCGCATAAAGACGCTTCGCGCGCTGGCGCAAGCAGTTGTTGACGGCGCAATTGGCTTTCAGGCCGGGCAAAAGACAGACGAGTTTGCGCAAAAAATGTGTCGTATTCCTGGGGTTGGCCCCTGGACTGCGCAATATGTGGCGATGCGCGCGTTGCATCATCCGGACGCATTTCCGGCCGGGGATTTAATTTTGCAGCAAGTTTTAGGTGGCGCGCAGCGTTTGAGTGAACGCGAAACTGCCGTACTTTCGCAAGCGTGGCGGCCTTGGCGCGCTTACGCGGTGATGCATCTCTGGCATTTGTCTGGCCAGCCAATATCTGACGTCGCACTGGAGAACAAACATGTGGTTTGATGAATTTAATACGCCGATTGGCAAGCTGACGATCGCAGTGGACGTTAGCGGCCTGCGCTATGTTTTGTTTGAATCCAATAAATACGATGCCGCCGGGCGTGACGCTTGGCAGCGTGATGTAAGTCCGACCCGATTAGCGCGCGAGCAACTGCTGCAATATTTTGCTGGTGAACGGCAACTATTTGATTTGCAACTGAGCCCTGTCGGCACCGAATTCCAGAAAAAAACTTGGACGATGTTGGCGCAGATTCCGTTCGGGAAAACCTGGAGCTATTCCGAACTCGCCGAGCAAATCGGCACGCCCAAAGCGGTGCGCGCGGTGGGTGCGGCGAATGGGCGCAACCCCTTACCGATAATTCTTCCGTGTCACCGCGTGATCGGTCGCGATGGCAGCTTGACCGGCTTTGGCGGCGGATTGCCAACAAAAAAATGGCTGCTTGATCACGAGGACGCGCCGGCTCAATGCATGATCGAATTTTCCCAGAAAAACCATTCGCCAGCGCGTTGATACATCTTAAACATACTGCTGCCACGCGCTTCAAAAACTTTGAAAGCAATGCGCACTTCACTGGCGTCACCAGTTTGTTTGCCAGGTGTTGCGCTGACACTGGCAAGCAGTTTATCTAGATCCAGATCGTAGCCTTTCAGAATGCCTTTCACGGCCTGCAGCGCGAAATTCAATTTTGCAATGCGCGCGTCGTCGCTCAATTTGGCCCAGTCGGTCGCGCTGCGAATATTGGCTGCGCGAAATGCTGCGACCACGGCATCAATCGACGCTTTTGCGCGTTTTTCGTCACTAAAATCAGTGCGTACCGCCCAGCCCTTAAAGGCCTGCATGACTTCGTTCGCGGCGCTAAGCTGCTCCGGCGTCAGCGGCGAATCAGATTCAGAATCTGGCCCATTGCTGGCCAATTCTTGCAGCATGCCGTCCGCCATCGCGGCAAAACCATCTCTGTACATATTTGCCAGCGCTAGGTTGGGCTGTACCTGCGCAAAAATACGCGCCGACGCATCCGGCGCCAGCAAATCAGCAAAATCAGTGGCAAAACTAGCATTGGATTCTGGGCTATCAGTGTAATCGTTGCTCAGATCCTTACTCAGCTCGATATATTCCTCTGGCGTCGTGCCCAGCAACATTGCGGCTTTTACGTCATTTCTTTTCAGCGCCGAAACCCACGCAGTAACGGTTTGTTCGGGCGTAAAAGCAAAGGCACCTTGGCTAAAGCCGAGGCAGCTGAGCATGGCCGAACACCAAAAAAATGTGAGTAACTTCCGTGGCTTGAAAATAAGCATGGCTGTTTGATCCTGGATCGTGGGCAAGTTGTAGCGTAATCACAATTACCACGCGACACACGCATTTGATCGCTGGCTGTGAACATTTTCAATACACGGACACGCTGCTTAGCGCGCTATGCTTTGCCAGCTTTCTGGGCCTAGTCTAAAAACATTTCTGACCCTGGTCTAAAACTGAGTGTCGCCGCAAAAATTCCCGACCTAAATTGATGGAGTTACCTATGCATAATCCACAAGATTCAACACAAATTTCCGAGTTCACATCCGCTGGTGGCATTACCCAATTAGAAATAGACCAGCGCGTGTTTGATCTTTATGACGAATACTGTCACGGAAAATTTGACCGGCGTGAATTTTTGAGCCGTGCTGCCAGCCTAACCGTAGCCGTGGGAACTGGCTTGGCGATGGCACAAGCACTTTTGCCGCGTTATGCGCAAGCGCAAGTTATTGACTTCACCGATACCCGCATTAAAGCGAACTATGTGAACTACCCGTCACCCGGCGGCAATTCCGGCACGATGCGTGGGTATTTAGTGCAACCGGCCGGCACTGGGCCCTTTCCAGCGGTTTTGATCGTGCACGAGAATCGCGGGCTAAACCCCTACATTGAAGACGTGGCGCGCCGAGCCGCCGTGGATGGATTTTTAGCATTGGCGCCGGACGGCTTGTTTCCAGTCGGCGGCTATCCAGGCAATGATGACGATGGCCGAACGTTGCAGGGAAATCTTGATCAAGCAAAGTTGCGCACCGATCTAGTCAATAGCGCAGAGTACTTGCGCACCCACAAACTATCGACCGGCAAACTAGGTGCTACCGGCTTTTGTTTCGGTGGCGGGTTCGTTAATTACCTAGCGACTGTGATGGGCGACAAGCTACTGGCAGCCGCACCTTACTATGGTGTCGCCGCTGAAACCGCACAAGTTGGCAAAATCAAAGCCGCGTTACTTTGCCATTTGGCTGGCACCGATGAACGCGTTAATGCCACCTACCCTGCCTATGAAGCCGCACTCAAAGCACAAAAAATCCGCTACGAGATTCAAACCTATGCGGGAACTCAGCACGGCTTTCATAATAATTCCACCCCACGTTACGACAAAGCGGCAGCAGCCCTGTCTTGGTCGCGCACGGTGGCGCATTTTAAGAAGCATTTGGCTTAAGTAAATTGGCGGCCTGAGCCGCTTCCTACCAGGAAATCAGCGGCTTGGCTGCTGTGTGCGAATAGAGCGCACAGGGCGATGAGTGAGAAGCG
>JAYVAQ010000023.1:0-20713 GCA_043750875.1 Rhodanobacteraceae bacterium | reverse complement strand
CGGACGAAATTTTTTGCCGCACCACGAGCCCAAAATTAGCTGCGGATCGCGCGCAATAATCTCTACGTCATCCGGCAAAATGCGATGTTTTGCCAAACTTTCATTGGCGCGCTCGGGAAAAATATCCACACCGCCGGCAATGCGAATCAATTCTGCAACCCACTGGATTGCGCTAATACGCGGTTCGTCCCATTCTTCAAAATACACGCGCGGATGAAAAGCAAACGTGCGTGCCGCAGCGATTGCCGTATCAATTTCCCGCTGCATCGCAGCCACTAACGCCGCACCACCAGCGCGTTCGCCCACCAAGCAAGCGAGGCGCAAACAATAGTCTAAAATCCCCTGCACCGAACGATGGTTGCTGATCCAGACTTCTACCCCAGCGCCAATCAATGCCTTGGCAATATCAGCCTGAATATCGGAAAAACCAATAGCTAAGTCAGGTTTCAACGCCAAAATTTGGTCAATTTTAGCAGTCAAAAATGCACTCACCTTTGGCTTTTCACGGCGCGCTTGCGCCGGGCGTACGGTAAAGCCGGAAATGCCAACAATGCGATGCTGCTGACCAAGCCGGTATAAAACCTCGGTCGGCTCCTCAGTTAGGCAAACAATGCGTTTTGGAAAAGGGTCGTGGCTCACTTTACTGATGTGCCGTTGCTAACAATCGCAGCTTGCTGATTCAACGCAAGATTGCCGACGGCATCACACGCGTAACTAGCCGAGCCAATTGAGTGAATTAGACAAATTAATGGCAACACTTTTGTAGATCCTTTGTTGAGTCTGATGGATTTTGCCTGATGCGCATGCTTTTCGGGCCTAAAACTCAGATTCTGCATTTCATTTGAAACCGCATGATACGCTGAAAATTTGATAAACTGATTATCTGATTTTTAGGAGTCTACCGATGAATACCATGACGGTGAATGCCACGGAATTTTCACGCGGCTTGTCGGAATTTTTGAACAAAGTGCAATACAACGGCCAAATTTTTGACATTGAGCGTGGCAAGCGCGTGATCGCCCGAGTTTCGCCGGTAACAGCGCCAGTCAGCGCTGGCTACCCAATTTCGCAACTTGATGATTTACTTGCCCAATTTGTACTCCCGGCGGATGAGCGCGCGCGCATGACAGAGGACGTCCGCACGGTGCGTTCGCTTTTAGGGGCAAAGGCTGATCCATGGGGCTTGTAATCGATACGGACGTCTGGGTACTCGCAGAAAAATCGCAGCACCCGCTCGACTTAGTCAAATGGTCGCACTTTGGCGCTGCCTTTATGAGCAGTATCACCGCCAGCGAATTGCTGGTCGGCGTGGAGCGAGCGAACACTGCGGAGCGCCGGGCATTTAGAGCGGCGTTTGTAGAAAACCTGCTGACGCACATTCCTGTGCTGGAATTTGCTTTGCCAGTGGCGCGCACCCACGCACGCATGATTGCGGCAATGCCGAAAAACGTGACTGCCACTGCTCATGACGCGTTGATCGCCGCTACTGCGATTCACCACGGATTCCACCTACTCACTCGCAATACCGCCGACTTTAAGATTTTCGCCGGATTGAAGCTTGAGGCCTACGGTGCCGTTTGAGCAATATAGTGAATGAAACCTTGTCGGCAGTGCTGCACCGTCAAGCACATCGCCCTGAACGCCGCTAAACCCCTCGCTTGCCAAGTCTTAACGTTTGCGCGTACCTTCTTCCCCATCAGGCGCGGTGTCTACGCGATAGTTCTTTGATTTTAAAGGGATTTATTCATGGCAAGCACTTTAGTTGCATTACAAAACTGGGTTAGCGAGACGGCAAAACGCACGCTTCCGGCAAAAATTCACTGGTGTGATGGTTCCGAAACTGAAGACCAAGCGCTGAAAGCGCTAATGCTTAACACCGGCGATTTGATCGCACTGAATCCGCAAACACATCCCAATTGCTATTTGCATCGCTCTGATCCCAGCGATGTCGCGCGCGTTGAGCATCTGACTTTTGTTTGTACGCCAGAACGTGAAGATGCTGGCCCGAACAATCATTGGATGGAACCTGCTGCAGCGCACGCCAAAATTGATGCCCTGTTTGACGGCTGCATGGCTGGGCGCACAATGTATGTGATTCCTTACTGCATGGGGCCGATAAATTCGCCGTATTCGCGCTTAGGCGTCGAAATTACTGACAGCCCGTATGTGGTAATCAATATGCGCATGATGACGCGCATGGGTGCCGCGGCACAGGCGCGCATTGAACGCGAAGGCAGCTTTGTCCGTGGGCTGCATTCCGTTGGGGATTTAAGCCCAGATCGCCGTTTTATCATGCACTTCCCGGAAGAATTGGCGATTAAATCGATTGGTTCCGGCTACGGCGGCAACGCATTACTGGGCAAAAAATGCCACAGCCTGCGCATTGCCAGCGTGCAAGCCAGCAAAGAAGGCTGGTTGGCCGAGCACATGTTGATTGTCGGCATCGAAAACCCGGACGGTGAAACACATTACGTCGCCGCCGCATTTCCGTCTGCCTGCGGCAAAACCAATCTCGCCATGTTGATTCCACCGGCGTCGATGCCGGGCTGGAAAGTTTGGACGATTGGCGATGACATTTGCTGGATGCAGCCCGGTGCCGATGGCAAATTGTATGCGATCAATCCGGAAGCCGGGTTTTTCGGCGTTGCGCCCGGAACAGGTGCGAAAACCAACGCGAATGCACTGGCAATGCTTAATCGTGATGCGATCTTCACCAATGTCGCGCTGACCGAAGATAATCAACCGTGGTGGGAAGGTTTGGATCAGCGCGTACCGGCACTGGATTGGAAAGGCAACGCATTTAATCCGGCAAATGGCCCAGCGGCGCATCCGAATTCACGCTTTACTGTCAATATGACCGCCTGCCCAAGTTATTCCGAGCAAGCGCAAAACCCAAATGGAGTGCCGATCTCGGCGATTATTTTTGGTGGCCGACGTGAATCGCTGGTGCCGCTGGTTTTCGAAGCACGAGATTGGACGCATGGCGTACTTTTAGGTGCTGCAATGGCTTCCGAAACGACCGCTGCTGCCACCGGCGCAGTCGGCGTAGTGCGGCGTGATCCGATGGCGATGAAGCCGTTTTGCGGCCTCAATTTTGGTGACTATTGGGCACATTGGCTGAAAATTGGCAGTCAGTTGTCGCACGCACCCAAAATTTTCAACGTCAATTGGTTTCGCAAAGGCAGCGACGGCAAATTCCTTTGGCCGGGCTTTAGCGATAACTTGCGGGTGTTAGCCTGGGCGTTGAAACGCTGCAACAGCACAGTCGGCGCACAGCAAAGCGCCATCGGCAATTTGCCGCACGCAAGCGATTTAGAGCTCAGTGGGCTAAATTTGTCGGCTGATGGACTGGCCACGCTGCTTCAGGTAGAGCAAGGCGCATGGCAAACTGAAGTGGAAGAAATTGCCGCGTTCTTGGCTGAATATGGCACGCGCACACCTTATGCGTTGCAGATTGAATTGGCGAAAGCGCGATCTGCGTTGGGCAGCTTGGCAAAGGCGGCATAACTTTTATCGCCAGCAAAATTTGCGCCCAGCCCCCGCTAATTCGATTTGCGAGCAATTGTTTTTCCTGCTAAACATTCAACTAGAACTTCTTTTATAGGCGGTTGCGGTGGTTGACGTCATTAGCATGCGCGCCCTCGATGGCAGCTTAGTCGAATTTCACGACAAGATTGTCGGCAGCGGCCAGAAAAAAGACTGCTATTTTAGCCCGCAGCGCGACTACGTCGTGTTGTGGTACCGCGATCCGGTGTCACCGCAAGATCTGAGTCGACTAGAAGCGATCACCGGAAGTTATCGCGAGCAGTTGTTTAACGGGCCTGCGGGCGGGTACTGGCGCGAGTTGATGTGTTGGCCGGATCGCATCGTGCGCCATGGCGAGCGCGTGGGCATTACCGCGCCCGCCTATTCACGCCGCTACTTTTTTGAGCACGGCAGCCGCAATAACGACGCGTTGAAATTATGCGGTAAAGAAAAAGAGGGCTATTGGTTTGCCAGCCTCAAGCACCGCGCAAAAACCTTGGACCCGCGTGAACTTGGCGATCTGCGTACCGCGCTTCGCATGGCGATTCGCACTGCGCGCGCAGTGCGTCGATTGCATGCCGCCGGATTAGTGCACGGGGATTTGTCGTATCGAAATGTGTTGTTGGATCCACCGCGCGGCGACGTTTGCCTAATCGATTTGGACGGTTTAGTTGTGCCCGGTAAATTCCCGCCTGAGGTGATCGGCACCCCCGATTTTATTGCGCCCGAAGTGGTCGCCACACGGCATCTGGAACGCCACGATCCCAAGCGCAAACTGCCGGATTGGCGCACCGATTTGCACGCGTTGGCGGTTTTAATTTATCAATTGCTGTTGCTGCGCCATCCACTGCGCGGCGATCAGTTGCATGATTTGGATAACGATGAGCGCCAAGAAACCCTATTAATGGGCGCAGCCGCTTTATTTATTGAAGATGCGCGCAACCCAGCAAACCGGATTGACCCCGCGTTTTTGGAGGCTTTTGAGAAGCCCTGGAAGTTGACCGCGCAGGTGCCGTATCAGTGTTTAGGGCCGCAACTAAGTGCGTTGATCGAGCGCGCCTTTGTCGATGGCCTGCATGATCCTGGCCTGCGCCCCAGCGCTGCGGAGTGGGAAGACGCCTTGGTACAAACCGCAGACTTAATGCATCCTTGTGGCAATTCTGCTTGCCCAGCCGGCAGTTTTGTCGTCAGTGCGCACCAACTCAGCTGCCCGGTTTGTGGCACGAGTTTGCCCGCGCCGGTGCTGTTGGCGCATAGCTATTATGACCGTGGCAACGGCGCATTTGCCGCCAGCGGGCGCATCAAAATACTGCATCACCACGCTGCGATCCACGCTTGGCATATACGCCCGGAGCTTGCCGCGAATGAGCACGCCAGCAGTGCCCAAGCGCAACGACAGGCATATTTGGCACGCGAGGACAGCCAAATTTGGTTGATCAACGAAGCAATTGCGGATTTACGCGATATTGCTACGCAAACCGATATTGGGTCTGGCCAGCCAGTTGCACTAAAACCTGGGCAAAAGCTCTTGCTTAGCCGCGCCAACCCGGCACAATTGTGGTTAATAGACGAGATCAAAGCACCTTAAGCTGTTTGATTTGGAGATCGTATGAAATTAGAGTCAGGGCAAAACGCCGCACTTGCGGATGGCCACATCAAGATTAGTTTGCTGGTAAAGCCAAGCAGCGGCCCGCTAGAGCTGGATGCAAGTGCGTACCTACTGGCCGCGAATGGCAAAGTCCTCAATGACTCTGGCATGGTGTTTTTTGGTCAAAATAGTGCCTTAGCGGGTGCGGTAGCGCTGGATGTTGCGGCGCGCAGTTTTGCGATTGATTTGACGCGGGTGCCAGCGGAAATTCAAAAAATTGCATTTACCTTGACAATCGACAAAGGTAACCAACGTCAGCAGCGTTTTGGCATGTTAGAAAGCGTTGAACTAAGCTGCACCGGCAGCAATACCGCATACGAATATGTGATTAATTCTCAGGCCATGGCGGAAACCGCCGTCATTGTTGCCGAACTTTACCGGCGCGATGCAAATTGGAAAATTCGCGCTGTTGGCCAAGGCTTTGTCGGTGGTTTAGGCCCCTTGGCACGGCATTTTGGCGTGGATATTAGTGACGACCCAGATGCCCCAAACAGCGCCCCAAACAACGCTGCACCCGCTGCACCACCCAAGCCCGCAGTCGCGCCACCACCGATTCCTGTAGAACCGCCCTACTCCCCACCCGCACCGCCCTACTCCCCACCTGCGCCCGCCATACCACCGCCGCCGCCCGCTGCGCCGATACGCCTTGACAAAATTACGCTAGAAAAGCGTAAACCGATCTCATTGCAAAAACCCGGCGGCGCGTTTGGCGAAATTGTCGTCAACTTAAACTGGTCACGCGCGCAGCCTGGCTTTTTCGGCATGGCAAAGAAAGCAATCGATTTGGACATAGGTTGCATGATTGAGCTGCAAAATGGCCGCAAAGCGTTAGTGCAGGCGCTAGGCAATGCCTTTGGCAACTATAGCGAAGCACCGTTCGCACGCTTGCTTGCAGATGACCGAACCGGTGGCGCCGTAGATGGCGAATTCATCAAAATCAACGGTGATTTCTGGAGTCAGATCAAACGCATGCTGATTTTCGCGTTTATTTACGAAGGCGCGCCGAGTTGGTCCAAAGCAGATGGCGTGGTCACTTTGAAAGTGCCAGGGCAGCCGGAACTAATCACCCGGCTTGATTCGCATAGTGATCGCCACACCATGTGCGCGGTTGCGATGTTAGAAAACGTGGGTGGCGCGATTCAAGTTTCTAAGGTCGTGGACTATTTTCCTAGCCACGTCGAAATGGATCAACAGTTCGGTTTTGGTTTTCGCTGGACACAGGGAAGTAAGTAGTTCACGCGCATTTAAGGACTTAAAGCTTCCCATCCAACAAAATTATCTGGCGCAGAGCTTTGCGATCAACCCAATGACGATCTCCAAGGCCTACAGCCTGCTTGAAGCCGAAGGCGTGCTAAGTCGCCCGCGCGGCGCACGCATGCAGGTCGCCGAAATTGCCGGCGCAAAGTTGAGCCAAACCGACTGGTTAGGGCTATTGCGCCCCGCCTTGGAAACATTGCTGCGACAAGCCCGCGAACTGGGCTTGGCGCGCGCAGAAATTGAAGACGCGCTGAAAATTATTCTGGATCAAGCTGAGGAAAACCCATGAGCAAACACGTGCTGGCACTTAACAACGTCGTCAAGTTCTACCCCGCCTCACATGGGTTGGCAATGGTTAATTTGCAGATCGAGCCTGGCGAAATTGTCGGCTTAGTCGGCAGCAATGGCTCCGGCAAAACCACACTACTAAAAACCGCACTGGGCTTGCTCAAACCAGATCACAGCGAAGCTCAAATATTCGGCGAATCGGCACTGACACTAAGCGATGCCAGCAAAGCTCGCCTGAGCTAAGTGCCGCAGGAACATGACGTTTTCAGCTGGCTGCGTGGCGACGAGCTATTGGCTTTGATGCGCGGCATGTATCCGCGCTGGGACGAGAAACAGGCCATTGAACTATGCGCCCGTTGGGGTGTGCGTTTGGCACAGAAAATCAGCGCGATGAGTATCGGCGAGCGCCAACGCCTAGATATCGTGCGTGACGTTGATGTTGCAGTCGCAGTCGTAGCGATTAATCGCGGATGTGCTGCAAGAATTGCCAGGTACGGTCAGAAAAATTTGGCGCGACCCCAATGATCACTAGTGACCTTACCCACCTATCCGCCGAAATATCTTGGTTTCGCCAGGGCCTACTCAGCGTTGCTTTGCAACGTTTTTGGGCTGACCAATTCTGGATTCGGCGTGCGCTGTTTGCGGCTTTTTCCATGGGCATCGGCCTATTGCTGCAGTTTAACGTCGCTTGAACGTCACCAACTCAGGGCCTATGATGCACCCATCATCTCCGCATCAAGGTGCACAAATGCGTACCACAATCGATTTGCCCGAAGATTTACACACGATCGCCGGGCACCTGGCCCACAGCCAACGCACCAGCATGAGCGCGGTGGTAGCGGATTTAATGCGCCGAGCACTTGATGCTGTGCCGGAGGCGCAACCAATCGGCAAAATCGTGTATCACCCAGTGACGGGCTTTCCGACGATTCGTCTGGGCGGCGGGCCAATCACGATGGAGATGGTGCGTGAAATGCAGGACGACGAATAGTGTCTAATTTCCCGGCTTCGCCTCAGGTGTTTTTACTCGATTCAAACCTATTGATCGCAATGTGTATGCCCGAACATCTACATCATGGTGATTCAATGCGCTGGCTGGCAAGCATTGGGAAATCAGTGTTAGCCCTTTGCCCCATCAGTGAAGGTGCGCTGGTACGCCAAGCATTACGTGAAGATCCAAAAGCAGGAATTGCCAACGCGATAACGATTTTAGCTGCGGTAAAAGCCTGGCCCGGCTGCCAATTTTGGGCCGATAGCTTGAGCTACACCGAAATCGATTGGCGCGGTGTCATCGGTCATAAGCAAGTTACGGACGCGTATTTAGTGGCGTTAGCGAAATCAAAAAGCGCGCAATTGGCTAGTTTTGATCGCGGCTTGGCGGCCTTGCGGCCAGATGTGGTGCGCTTGGTGCCTATTCAAGTTTGAAGTATGGCCACGCCAACTTCGGATCAAACTAAACCGCTGCTCTACACCTTCCGCCGCTGCCCCTACGCGATCCGCGCGCGTTTGGCGATTGCGATTAGCGGCGTTTCGGTTGCGATGCATGAAGTCGCGCTAAGCAATAAACCTCAAGCGCTGATAGCGGCATCCAACAAAGGCACGGTGCCGGTTTTGGCATTTGCCGATGGCACAGTACTGGAGCAAAGCCTGGATATTATGCGCTGGGCGCTCGGCCAAAATGACCCAGAGCATTGGTTGGCGGGTGACGATCCGGAGTTGATTGCACGCAATGATGGCGCCTTCAAAGTTGCGCTTGATCGCTACAAATATGCGAACCGTTTGCTCGCAGTAGACACTCTCGAAGCCCGCAACACCGGCATGCAAATCCTTTTGACACTGGAGACGCGGCTATCGAGCCAGGCATTTTTGTGTGGTAGCCGTTGCGCTTTTAGCGATATCGCGATCTTTCCATTTGTGCGCCAATTTCGCGGCGTGGATGCCGAGTGGTTTGATGCCCAACCCATTCCGCATCTTCAGCGTTGGCTATCGCAACTGTTTTCGACGCCACTGTTCGAGCAAGTGATGCAAAAGTACCCTGTGCGTTCGGACTAAACAAAAGTACCCTGTGCGTTCGGACTAAATCTGAATTCTTCCGATAAATCGAAGGCTTGGACTCGTTGCAAGATCAACCGGGAACACGGTTTTAGGGTTTGGATTGGGCACAATTAGCACCGGTGCACTGGCCTGCGGCGGCAAATGCTTTGCGCGAATCGCCGCTGCCAAGCTCGCCAGTTCGGCGCCAGCCGGCGCATTACTTTCATATGCGGAATTCGCATGCGCAGTGGGCACAGGCATGGGCGTGGGTGCGTCACTTGCCGCGCTTTTGCTGGTAGGTGCGGGACGCAAAACGCTCTCCAATTCTTTAATCAGCGCTTTAATATTGATTGGGGGCAATGCCGCGTGCGAGCGAAACGCGCTAATTATGGTTGGGCGTAAGTGGCCGGGTGGGCTAATGCTGGCTTCTTGCAATATCCGATAAACCAATTCGCTGCACACCATTTGCGACGGGTCGTCCTTCAAATAGTGGCTCATGGCAATCCGCAACACCCAGCGTAGCGTTTCCGAATCCGGGAGCACGTTACGAATCGCGCTCATCAATGCTATTTCGCAATTTGCTAGTTTTTTACCGCGCTTTGCTCAAATGCATAATCGCTAGGCCGCTCGCGCAACTGCTCAAATCGCGCGATCAATAAACTGCATCATTTGCGATTTAGCAACTGCGCCCATCTGGGTGCCTGCCACTTCACCTTTTTTGAAAATCATAAAAGTGGGCATATTGCGCACCATAAACCGCCGCGCAGTGGCGGGACATTCCTCAATATTGAGCTTACCAACAATCATTTTTCCCGCGTAATGCGCCGCTAATTCCTTGATCACCGGTTCAATACGTTTGCAGGGCTCGCACCAAGTCGCCCAAAAATCGACCAGTACTGGCAGTTCCGAGGCCAGTACTTGGGCATCGAAATTGGCGTCGGTAAATGCAAGCAGTTCTTCTGCCATGTCAAGCTCCTAACTAAATATGGATTACAAAAACCAGAACATAAACACTGGCTTGGGCTATGATCCGCAGGTTTTGAAGGAATCAAGCAGCACAAAAGTGTGCGGGCCATTCTCCATAAGTTCAAGTGCGAGGCTCAACCGAGTTTAGCTTGTAGCTTCAAAACAGGTAAACAATAAACGGCGCTGGGATCAGCAAACATTCGAAACACCATGAATATTTTTATCCACATTTGCGGCTTTACCCACATTTGAGTTTAAAGATTGATGTAATAGCGCCTAGTCGCGCAAAGGCAAACCCTTGAACAATGAAGAACACATCTTAACCGACTTGGATTTTGAATCCTTAGGCCTACATCCAACGCTTACCGCAAGCTTGACCAGCGCTGGTTTCACTCGCCTGACGCCGATTCAAGCGTTAACGCTTCCGCAGGCGTTGGCCGGTAAAGATGTCGCCGGTGAAGCGCAGACCGGCACCGGTAAAACCGCAGCGTTTTTAGTGGCATTGATGCAGCGCTTATTGAGCACTTCAGCGAAGGCCGAACGGCGTACACAAGATCCGCGCGCGGTAATTTTGGCACCCACGCGTGAGTTGGCAGTGCAAATTCACAAAGATGCGGTTTTATTATCCAGTCAGACCGGGTTGCGCTTAGGTTTGGTGTTTGGCGGCATTGATTACGATAAGCAGCGCAAGCAATTCGACGATGGCATTGATATCTTAATTGGCACGCCGGGGCGGCTGATTGACTATCACAAACAGGCCGTTTTCAGCTTGAAATGCGTTGACGTGATGGTCTTAGATGAAGCAGATCGTATGTTTGATTTGGGCTTCATCGCCGACATTCGCTATGTTTTGCGTAAGTTGCCGGCCGCCACCGAACGCTTGAACCTGATGTTCTCAGCGACTCTGAGCCTGCGTGTGCTGGAACTGGCCTACGAACACATGAACGAGCCAACCAAGTTGACTGTGGATGCCGGTACCAAAACCGTCGCGCGCGTAACCCAATTGGTGTATTTCCCGGCCTCAGATGAAAAAATCAACCTGTTATTGGGCTTAATTGCGACGCTAAAACCCACACGCGGCATTATTTTCGTCAACACCAAATATATCGCTGAGCGCATCCAAGGCCGTCTTGAGCGCGCCGGTTTGCGGATCGCAACATTGTCAGGCGATGTACCACAGCGCAAACGCCTGACGTTGCTGGATCGCTTTAAAAACGGCACGGTGGAGTTGATTGTCGCCACCGACGTCGCCGCTCGCGGCCTGCATATTCCCGACGTTTCGCATGTTTTCAACTTCGATTTGCCGTTTGATGCGCAAGACTATGTGCATCGCATTGGCCGTACCGCGCGTTTTGGCTCCAGCGGCCAAGCGATTAGCTTCGCCTGCGAGCAATACGCCACTAGCCTGCCGGACATTGAAGCCTATATCGAAGCTGCAATTCCACGCGCCAGCGTCACCAATGAGCTGCTAAACGCCCGCCCAGACCGCCAAATTGCAGTCGGCGAACGCGCGATCGTGGACGGCGTAACTTTGGCCAATGATGCGCCGGTGCCTAAAGACAGCAAACATGGCGGCAAGCCGGGTAGTGGCAAATCAAGTGGTTCTAGCCGTCCTGGCGGTGGCAAGTCAGGCAGTAGCAGGCCCAGCGGTGCCCGTTCCGGTGCATCTCGACCGAGCGGCTCTGGCCGCTCGCGTAGCGGCAGTTCGTCCAGTGCGGTCAGCTCGGCATTCATCGTGAAACCTGGCGTGAATTTTTCCGGCACATCAGTCAATAAACCCAGCGGGGACGCGAGCTAATGAGCGGCGGCGTCGCAGCTTTACTCGGCGATTCACGGCAGTCAACGCTGGCGCGCGCCCTACCCGCGCTTTTCGCCACACTCGCGGGTTTATGGCTGGCCTGGACGCTGGTGCAGCTACTGTGGTCGTTCTTTCCCGAACAAGAAAGCGTAATCGCGCCAAATATCGCACCTGCTGCAATCGTTGCAACACCACCGAGCGCGCCGCCGCAAGCGACGCTCGCAAGCTACCACTTATTTGGGCAAACCGCTGCGGGCGAGCTACCGAATGCGCCGGATGCGCCAGAAACACAACTTAAGCTGACGCTGATCGGCACCGCCGCCGGACGTGACCCAAAAATGGGCGTGGCGATGATCGTTGATGAAAATAATAAGCAGCGCCAATATCAAGTCGGCGAAATTGTCGGCCAAGCAACCGTAGATGCGGTTTATCAGGACCGCGTCGTGTTGATGTTTCAAGGGCGTCTGGAAACCTTGCGTTTGGTCAAACAATCCACTGCCGCATCGTTGGTGTCCGCCGCCAAGCCGACCGGCATTGTGATGGATCAACCCGGCTCGGTAAATTTGGCGGCAATCGGCGGCGACCCAAACGCTTTTGTCAATCCGATCGTTGGTGGCTCGACTGCATCCTTCGCCGCTGTGCGCGAACAAGTGATGGCGAATCCGGCGGCGATGATGGGCATGCTGAGCCCAGTTTTTGATGCCAATGGCAGTCTAGCCGGTGTCAAGCTCGCGGCGGGTGCAAACGAACCATTGCTGCAACGCGCAGGTATTCGTGCGGATGACGTGATTGTTTCAGTCAACGGCACGCGCATCGACAGCATCACCAAAGGCCAGGAGATTGCGAACAACTTAGCGAGCGCTAACGAAGCGCTGATAATTGTGCGCCGAGAGGGTCGCGAAATTACGCTACCTGCGGTACGCTTTAGGTAACCAACTAACAAAGCCGTTTTTCTATGGTTTCTGCAAAGCGCTATACCCAAATTTTGTTAGCCACCGCACTGTTGGGTGCAGGCAGTGCGTTTGCGCCGAACGCTTGGAGCGATGCCTCCGACGGTGCGCCGCATACACTCAATTTGAAAGACGTGGACGTCAACGTATTGATCGCCACCGTTAGCGAAATCACGGGTAAAACTTTCATCGTAGATCCTGCTGTGCAGGGCAAAGTCAATGTCGTTAGTAGCCAACCACTAAGTAAAGACGAGCTGTACCAGACATTTTTATCGGTATTGCGCGTGCATGGTTTCAGCGCCATTGAAGCCGGCAGCGCGGTACGCATTGTGCCGGACCAAAAGGCCGCGTCTGATGGCGCCGTGGGTTTGGGTGCTGCTGGTGGCGATGAAATGGTCACGCGCATTATTGACTTGAAACACGTCACGCCGACCGAAATGGTGCAAATCCTAAACCCGCTCAAATCCCCGAGTGCGCAACTGATTTCGCACAACGCCTCCTCCAGCTTAGTCGTAGCTGATCGCGCCAGTAACGTCGCGCGCATGATCGAGATTATTCGCCGTATTGACCAAGCCTCTGAAGCAGACATTGAAGTCGTGCCTTTGAGCAACGCCAACTCAGCAGAAGTCGTGCGCACCATCAATGGTTTGTCGAGCGCCGCTGATCCAAGCCAAAAAGTAGTTGCTGATGAACGTACCAACTCGATCTTGCTCAGTGGAGATCGATCCCGGCGGCTCAAGTTGCGCGCGTTGATTGCTACCTTGGATACGCCGTTGGCTGGCAGCGATACGATGGAAGTGATTTATCTGCGCTATGCCGATGCGGAGCAATTGGTGGGCATTTTGGAAGGCGTGCTGCGTGGCTCACGCACCGGCTCTGGCGCACCGCTTGCCGGGTCCAGTAACGCGCCCGCCGGCGTGATTGGCGGCGCACCGCAAGCGTCACTAGGTTCGTCCACGGTAATTCAAGCGCATAAAGAAACCAATTCCTTGATTGTTACCGCACCACCGGCGGTGTTGCGCGAGTTGAAAGGATTGGTGCGGAAATTGGATATACGTCGGGCCCAGGTGTTGATTGAGGCGATTGTGGTTGAGGTCAATGAAGCCAACGCGAAGCGCCTGGGTATTCAGTGGCAGGGTGGCGACTACAAAACTGGCGCTGTCGGCGGAACCAATTTCCCGAACGGCCAGAACGCACCGGGAATTTTGAATATTCAAGGCGGATTGGCAGGTGTTAACGGCGTGGCGGGGGGCTTAAGTCAGCTGGCAGGCGCTGGCGGTTTAAACATTGGCTACGTAAGTTCGATTACCTTGCCCGGCAGTGACACACCCATTGTTCAGCTAGGCGCACTGGCGACTGCGCTGGCCAGTGACGATAACGCCAACGTGCTTTCACAACCGTCAACCATGGCGCTGGATCACCAAAAGGCGACGCTAAGCGTGGGCCAAGAAGTGCCTTTCCTCACCGGTAACTATCAAACAAATGCTGGCGCACCGGGAGCCGGTGGCGCGGCAAATCCGTTCCAAACCATTGAACGCAAAGAAGTTGGCTTAAAGCTTGTGGTAACGCCGCATATCAATGAGGGCGATTCGGTACGAATGGATATTGAGCTTGAAGTCTCTGATTTAGCAATAAGCGTTGGTGCAGTTGATTTGGTCACCAACTCGCGCAAGCTTTCCACGCAGGCGATCATCCGTGATGGTGGCATGTTGGTACTCGGCGGCTTGACGTCTGACAAGCTCAAGCAAAGCGAGTCGCGCGTTCCAGGCCTGGGCCGAATTCCACTTCTGGGCAATTTATTTAAAACACGCGCGAACTCAATCGAGCGAAACAATTTGCTGGTCTTTATCAAGCCCACAATCGTACGCGACGGTATGAGCGAGGACACCATCACCTTTGGAAAATACAACACCATCCGCGATGAGCAAATTCGAGCGCAGGAAAATCGCAGCTCGTTTACGCCCGAAGGCAGTGTTCCTGTGTTGCCAGAATTACGCGAATATCTCAAGCCCGCGGACGGCCAAACATCACCGCCGAAGCCGGATTCCGGCGCTAACAAAAATCCAGCGCTAACGGACGAAGCCAGAACTCAAGCGGATGTTTCACCGCCTACTTCAAGCCAAACCACGCCGACACTTGCAGTTACCGCACCGCTAAGGGTTGCGCCTAAAAAATAGTTATTTGAGACGCCAATTGGATCTGCATCAGCTTAGCGCGCTATCTCCGCTAGTTCGCCGCATGCACCCCATTGCACACTACTCCCTAACTCCTCAAACATACTCGGCAGCGCGGTATTGGCTTTGGGGTGGATGTCGTGAAACAGCAACACACCGTGACGTTTAATCAACATCAGCGTCAGCATGCGGTTGACGACATCCTGTGTGCTTACCTGCGCATTCCAGTCTTGTGAGTCAAGATTCCACAACGCAACTTGCAAAGACTGCGCATTAAAAAAAGCGCCGCTGTCGGCTTTACGTTGCCCATAGGGCGGGCGAAATAGCGGCAGAACGTGTGCCGTCGACTGCGCAAACAACGAGTCGAGCAGCGCATGCGTACGTGTGATTGAACTCTGCCATTGATCCCCATTTGCGTGAGAAACGTGTTGCCAACCATGCGAGGCCACACACTGGTCCGCGTACAACGTTGCCAAGCTAGTGGCGTTTGTGGCTTTCAATCGCGCATCTAAGTTCTCGCCCAATAGAAAAAATGCCGCGCTCTTTTTGTGCGCCGTCAGCATTTTTAAGGTGCTATCGGTGCTGCCATTGACACGTGTAGGCCCGTCGTCAAAGCTGAGATAAAACAACCGGTCACTAACCGTATCGCCATTCCATTCGGCATCGTTAAAACGATCAATTTCGCTACTAATTTTGGGAAAAAGTGCCGCTAACCGCAGTTGTTCGTACAAGTAACTGCGTGTAAACCCCTGCAAATTTTTTCGCCACGCCAGCAACGATTCCGGTGTTTTCGTCGTTGCCGCACCACTTAGCAGCTCTGTCATGTTCGTGCTTTGAACGCAGGTCCAATCAACTTTTGTGCACTGTTTTGAGGCCATTTGAAAATTACGCAATGAAAGCGATTGCTCATGTGCCAACCATTTATCGACGGACACTCGGTTGATGCTCTTAATTTTGAACAGACCAAGCATTTGCGCATCGGATAGGCCCTGCATTTCCTTTTGCATCAAAACATAAACTATTAGCGATGCGCGCGAGGCCTTATCAAATCCTGCTTGGGTGTTGATCGCTTCAGGCCAAAGCGATCGCTCCGCTTTTGCTACCACCGAAGGGCCGCTAGCGCAAAATGCGAAGGAATGCGTGAATAAGCAGGTGATCATTGCCACCTGCCGAATCAGCTTAGACAATGCCATTTAACGTGCGCCTTTTTGCTGCATGCGCGAAATCGACTGGTCATATACCGGATTTGCCTTTTCATTCTTGGCGGCACGAAATTCCCGTAAGGCGTCTTGCCATTGCGATGCAGCTTCGTAGATCTTGCCGTTGTTGTAGTGCGAACTCGCCCGAACTACCGAAGCCGTCGCACCACTTGCCAAAGCAATTGCCTTGCGATTTGCCCACAGTGCTTCCGAGACGCGCCCGGCTTTTTGGAAAACCAAACCTAAGTTGCTATAGGCCTGCCCATAATTACCATCAGCCTCAATTGCCGCCTGATAAAGCCGAATCGCCTCATCATATTTGCCGGCATGGTAGGCGGCTTCACCCAATCGATTCGAAGTCTTGGCATCGGCTTGGCTAGCGGCGCTATAGCTCGACACTGGCACCGTCGTTTTCTCGATGACGCCGGCAAATTCAGCCAATTCTAATCGGTCTTCGCTAACTACACTTTTTAAGACGTTATAGTCTTGAAACTCACCGTCCGCAGTAACCGCGAATACCGCCCACATATTGCCAACTTTATTCGTTGGCACATAATAGGTTCTAATTAACGTCTGACCCACATATACAAATACTTTAGCCGCGCTTTTAGCTAGTGAATCGGAGTTTAAATCTTCACGATCCGAATAATTATGCACCGCATAAACGTAGCGCTCGCCCTCTTTTTTCTTTTCAATGGTAATAGTTTCTGGACCGAAGCTGGTAGTGTCGTCGACGTCTAAATTTGCTTGATCGCCTTTTTGATTGACAAAATAAACGTGATTATTTGGATATACCAAATGTGAATCCAAATCGCCTGGATTAGCACCCCAATTCAACACAATGCGCATGCCGTCTAGGCTAGTCATCACTGGACTGATTGCGTATGTGGTTCCTGCACAGAGGCATTTGACCACCAAATTCGAATAGCCGGTTTTCTTCACAATTAATATTGTCGATTGGTCATCGATAAATTTAAGCGGAAAACTCACCTGCCCTTGCACATTTGTTGTTGCCGAAACCGATTGTTCGCCATTTTTTTGTAGCGTAACAGTTGCGCCCGCGACCACTTGATCTTTAACAATCGCATTTAATATCTGAATATTAATGGTGGTTTCAGCACCCGCTGTTTGGCAAAATGACTGCAATAAAATTGCAATGAAACTAATAGGCTTAATAAAATATTTCATAATTTGCTTGCCATGGAATTTGCTGAAAGGCCGAAAATTTTCGGATTGGTGCACTGCAAGTGTGCATCAAGCAAATTTTTCTGCATGGAGCAATCGCAACACGCCTGCCGAATGCCACAAATACGCAAAATTTTAGGGCGGGTGCAAATATTCTGACGAAGCTCCAGGCTGACATGGGGTGGGCTTTCAGCCCTCGGTTTTAGCCATGCTAGCCTGGGTAATACGAGATATCCGTCAATGGTTTACGCCGCCGCGTCCTCGCGATAGCGCCTAACATAGGCTGTTACCGCCAACAAACTTAAGCCAACGATCAGGCCAAACAGCATCGGCAAACTCATTAATCGGTCCAGCAAGGGGCCAAATTCCAGACCGCTTTGCGCCGCCTTCTTGAAATTTAAGCTGACGCCTAAATCTGGCCTAACAACGGAAAGTGCTCGATAAAATGTCTGCTCGTTTAACCAGCCAGCAGGCCCAGTACCGTTAAATGTGCCAATCAGATTTCTTAGATTTAGCACCGCCAGCATCGCAATCAATGCCGCCGGAATCAGCGTCGCAAATAGGAATGGCCGCTGCTTGGCGTAGCTTGAGCAAAACAAGCACCATGCAAATACTGGCAGTACCCAAAGTGACGTCAACATCTGGCTAGCAAGTTGCCAAAGCTGTACTTTGCCGAAAGGAATCACGCTAAAAATCAGATCTGATGCATCTAAGTTTTGCGCCCAGCACAGAAGCGTCAGCAAAATAACTAAGAGCACCTGCAACAGCATCAGCGTAAACATATAAACAAGGGGAATAACAAGCAGCAGCATGACAGCCTTCGATGCAACTGTCTCCCAATCGCGCACCGGTAACGAGCGCCAAAACAGCGTTGAACGATCTTTACGCTCATCAAATAAGCAGCTGAGCGAGTATGAAAACATCACGATCCCGGCTACACCGTGAAACAACGCGTAGGTGCCAAACATCCAGCCCTGATGAAACAGTGATAACGCTGGCACGCCGCCTTTGGCAATTACTGCCACCAAGGCTTGGGCGCTAAAGTTTTGTGCATTCATCTGGAAAATTCCGTTCCAAATGCCCCCGGCCACCATCAGCACAAACAACACTGCAGCCATTATGGGGCCGGTGTAAAGCACGCTGCGGCGGTGCTCCACTAATTCGCGCTTTATGAGCGCGGAGTATCTTTTCATCGTCGACATAAATACCTCTGAATAGGATTGTTCGTGCAATTAACGGCTCATCGTGGCTACAAAAAGCTCGCTCAAGCTAGGTGGCGATAATTCGCCGAACGCCTTTAGCCGCTCGCGGTCCACGCCATCAAATAACATCTGAGATTTGCCCAAAAGCTTGCGCTCAGAAACCGGGCCCAGCGCACGCGCGGCTTCGATTTGGGCTGCCTCAACATTGAGCTGCACGTAACGATCCGCAAGCTCTTCCATCGGCGCATTCAGCACGATTTTGCCGTGATTGATAAACAAGACATCGGTCAAAATCGGCTCAATTTCTTCAACTTGGTGCGTGGTAATCAGAATCGTGCGGCTTTCATCGAAGTAGTCGCCCAGCAGCTGCTCGTAAAAGCGCTTGCGATATAAAATATCCAAGCCCAAGGTAGGTTCATCCAGCACCAAAAGCTTGGCGTCAATCGCCATAATCAGTGCCAAATGCAGCTGTACGATCATGCCTTTGGAAAGCTCACCGACGCGCGCGCTGAGCTTGACGTCGGTGCCGGCCAAAAATGTCTCGCACTTTTTTCGATCAAATTTCTTATGCACGCCAGCGGTGTAATCGATCAAGTCTTTCGCACGTGCCCAGCGCGGCAAAATCGCCACGTCTGCGATAAAACAGACCTCTTCCATCAGCTGTTCGCGCTGCACAAACGGATCCAAGCCCATCACTTTAAGCTCGCCTTCCACGCGGGTCAGCCCCAACATTGCTTTGATTGCGGTGGTTTTCCCAGCACCATTCGGCCCGATCAAACCCACAATTCGACCTGCTCGAATACTAAAACTTGCGCCGTCGAGTGCGGCTTTACCTTTGTAGGATTTGCGCAGATCACGCGCGCTTACCATCGGGCGTTGGACGTCGCTAGACGGCGCCATTTCATTCGGATCTCTCATGAGCTTAACCCCTGTGCCTGTGCTTCTGGTGTTTGAAACAGATCAGTCGAACTAATCTCAAGGCGCGATAAACGTGCCGCGATTGGCGGCCATTCGCGCGTCAAAAAATCCTCGCGTGCCTGCGCCCTTAAGCTTTCACGCGCACCATCGCGCACAAACATACCCAAGCCCCGGCGTTTTTCCACTGCGCCCTCGCCTTCCAATTCCTGCACCGCTTTGATCACAGTAATGGGGTTAATTTTCATATCCAGGGAAATCTGTCGAACGGACGGCATTGCCTCTCCTTCGGCCACGTGGCCATCTAAAATCATGTCCAGCAGCTTAGCTTTCAGCTGCCGATAAATCGGTTGCGAATCGTTCCAGGGTGTGTCTTGCCAAAGGGCTTGCATCGACATACTCCTATCGAAATGACGCGGGAAAGAATTTCTGTACTTCGCTCAAACTTGAGTCAGCGGTTATGCCCACCGCGGTTTTAAGCTTTGCCTCAAACTGCGCTTCGGATACGGACGGTGCAGAAGTACTCACTAAAGCACTTGCCAGAACGAGCGCAAACGCGGCGAATGCGATTAGGCTTCGCGTGGGTGAAGCCCGTTGATGGCTTCGGCTTACGTCGCAACTTGACTTGATTATGTTCATCTCTAGGTCCATGTTGAATCCAGGTGGTGTAGTTAACCATAACACCTAAACACAGCGTAACGATATGCCAGTGGTCATACTCCTCAGACGTAGCGGCGAATCGTCCTGGACGAATGCTAGATAGTGTGGCACCGTCGTAAAATGACATTCAGAAATCTCACTTTGAGTGAACCGGACTCATTTGAGCAAGTTTTGCTTTGGGCGCAAGACATGCCTGCTTTGGCTGAAGCGGCAACGCGCCACCTCGAAACCCTAGGTGCCAAATCAGTGAGATTGATTTGGGGCACAACGAATTCTGGGCCAGAACAATGGCAAAGCGCGCCGATTTCACACCTAAATATTGCTTTAGATAGTGCGCAAAAGTTATTGATTATAAAGGCGCAGTTGCGCGCTGGCAGGGCAAAAGCCCGAACGGATACTGGCTTGCGGTTCGCGGCAATGCTTACCAGCAATACAGTGAATTGGGCCTGCTTATATTTCGAGCTAGACCCCAAGCCAGCCGTGGTCAATCAGAAAAAACGAATGCGTAAAGCGCATTCCAACTTAGCGCTTCGTTGCCAGTCGCTTTTGCCAACCGAGCACTTTCATCTTGATATCCAAAGGCTAGCGGGTGCGGAGCGCCTGCAAAGATCATTGTTTGCAATCAGCGACTTGGCGAATTCGGACAAAGAGACGCAAGAGGTGTTGCGCGAATTGCACCAGATCGTCAATGGTTTGATGTACGCGGAAAATTTCTTCATTGCGCGCTATGACCCAAGCGATGAAACCATTCGCTTTATCTATTTCGTCGATAGCGTCGATTGGAATGCGCCGAACGCGCAGGAAAAAATTAACGTACACACGCTCCCAAATAGTTTGACACTCGCGATGATGCGCAACGCAAAGCCGGTGCGCGGCCCATCCGACGACGTGCGCGCCTCGCTTGATTTGACG